>CAZYDR010000037.1:0-32802 GCA_964645285.1 uncultured Alphaproteobacteria bacterium | reverse complement strand
ATTTGCTGCGCCAGATTGAACTCAGTCTGGCATCTGGTGACAGTGTCGAGACGGCTTGCCGGCCAATCAGGCCGCGTCGCGACATCACGTCGTAGAATTCCCTGGCATTCCAGTTCATCCGTCAAGAGTCCTGACAGTGCCGAAAATATAGGTTGTCTCAATGTCTCTTAGGGCGTCCTAGGGTCGTTCGCTAGCGGTTCAGGCCCCATTTTCCGGCGTTTTGCGGGCGCCTGCCAGAACCATTCTGTCGCGGCCGCCATTCTTGGCTTCATAGAGAGCTGCGTCGGCCGTATTGCTGAGTGATTCATCAGTCGTGAAGCGGGGAAACTCGGCGACACCACCGCTAAATGTAACCGTGAACACGTCTTCCTCGTGGCGGTGGCGGACTCTCGAAAAACGCGCGCGAATATCGTCGATAATGGCATGCGCCCGCTCGCCCGTAGTATTGGCCAGAATTATGGCGAACTCTTCACCACCGTACCGCCCAACGACGTCTGTCTTGCGCAGCCGCCGGGTCAGCATCTGCGCCAGGCTTTTGAGCACTCTGTCGCCGGTGGGATGACCAAAGGTGTCATTGACTGATTTGAAGTGGTCGATATCAAGCATAGCGAAGGCAAGGTACGTGCCGGTTCGCCGGGCACGATCAACTTCGATGGCCAACTGCTCTTTGATGTGGGAGTGGTTGAGCAGACCGGTGAAGCCGTCGCGCATCATTAGCGAGCGCAGGGTGCGAGAGCGTTCGGCCCGGCTGGTAACCGAGGCGACCAGTTGTTCGGTGCCAACCGGCTTGGTCAAAAATGCAGCTCCGCCCAGACTCATGGCGGAAAGCTGTCGATCCTCCCGCCTCTCCGATGACAGAAAAACGATCGGCAACGCGGCATAGGCATTTTGCTGGCGGATGACTCGAGCCAGGTCGAATCCCGAGCAACCCGGCATATAGAGGTCCGTCATGATGAGATCGGGCGAGAATTCGACAATGCGTTCCATGACCTTCATGGGATTGCTCAATGTCTCGGACGTCATACCGGCCTGTTCCAACACCGAACGATAGTAATCGGCCATGGTTGGATCGTCTTCGATCACTAATACGCGATAGGGTTCGGGCGAGGTGCGCCCGGTCAACAGGGCGAGCCGGTCGACCAACTCGCCGATTTCAATGGGTTTGGTGAAATAGGCGTCCGCGCCGGCTTGAACCGCGTTGAGGCGGGCTTCGAAGTCGGTTCTGACGGATGTGAATACGACGGGAATTTCGCCGCCGGCCTGTCGCCGCAACTGGGCGACTGTCTCGGCGCCGGCCAGGCGGCCCTCGCGAAATATCATATCCATGACAATTGCCGCGGGGCGTTGTTCGTTCACTGCGTCGTCGAGGGCAAAGAGATCGCCAAAAGTTTTCACGCTATACCCGAAATGAGCGATTTCGGTGGCCATGCTCTGGGCTTGCTCGACGTCGTCGTCGACCAGGAAGATCAATGTGCCGCCGTCGTCGCCGGTGTCGCGCTTCACTGGTCTATGGGTGAGTGTTGGAGAGTCGTCGCGCTGGCTCATCGCCTGTTCAATCTGCTTGAGCAGCGATTCGATGTGGTCACACTGGTCGTTGGTCGGCGCGGTATGGGTCTCCAATATGGGCTGAAGAAAAGTGTCGAGTGTGATAGCCGAATTACTTAGTGCCGAGAAACCGAAAGTTGCGCCAGACCCGGCAAGGTTATGGGCAATCCGGTGAAATTCCTTGAAGTCGGCGTCATTCGCCGGGTTGGCGCGTACCGCTCCCCATAGGCCCCGGAGGTGCTCGACCCGAACCGGCATCTCTGTGCTGTATCGTTGGCACAACGCCTCAAGATGAAGCTGCAGGTCGCCCCCGGCGTCAGTCATGATGTTTCGCCCAAATGGTAAGAACCTGTTCGGACAAGGTCATCGGGTCGAATGGCTTGGTGATGACATCAAGAGTCCCGAGGCTGCGAAATCGCTGAATTTCCTGTGGTTGGGCTTTTGCGGTCATGAAAATAACAAGCGTATTTGTGGTTGTCGGCAGCCCGCGCAAGGCGTCAAGCGTCGCTGGACCATCCATGTCGGGCATCATAACGTCAAGCAAGACGAGATCGGGTGCAAAATTCGCGGCCTTGTCCATGGCTTCGGCGCCTGAATTGCAAACCTCAACGTTAAACCCGCCAACGGATTCGAGGGCGATCTGGGCAATGGTTTGAATGTCGGGCTCGTCCTCGACGTAGAGAATGCGATTCAGGTTCGGCCCGGCGTTATCTCCTAGTTGACAGTCAGCCCTGGTGTCGCGCCTGTTCTGATGCCCCGGCACACAGCCTGATATGTGCGATCTGATCGTGGCCGCAAGAAACTCGTTGGCGGTTTTTGCTTTTACCAGGGAGGTGTTAACGCGCTCGGCCAGTTGCTGGTTCATCTCATTGACGGAAAAGATGATGACGGGAGTAGCCGGTTGGCCCGGTAGATTGAATAAGGGCAGTAGCGCCTCGCCCGTTCCGTCCGGCAGGATCAGATCGAGAATCACCAGGTCGAAGGTTTCCCGGGCCAACAGTGATCGCGCTTCTTCGAGGTTCCGCGCGACGACAACCAAGGCATCGTCGCCAATGATCATGGAGACAATCTTGACGATATCACTGTCGTCCTCGACGTGGAGGATGCGCGCTTTGCCCGGCGCGATTCTGTCCATGGCTCGTTGCAGGTTTTCACCGAGGTGCGTCTGATCGATGAGTTTTTCCATCCAATCGACGACGAGAAAGGCATCGCCGTTGAGTTGTTCGGCGCCTCGGTTTGCTTTGACCGAGACAATAATTATGGGCGGGTTCGCCGTATCCGGTGATTGGCGAAGCTCATAAATCAGCGCAATGCCGTCCTGGTCCGGAAGGATGAGATCGAGGGTCATGGCAACATAGCCGTGCTCGGCAACCCGACGCAGCAATGCGAGCCCATCTTCATCGGGAAGACTGAGATCAAGCAGGATCAGGTAAACCTGATCTTTGTCGAGTATGGCCAACATTTCGCGCCCGCTTGACGCGAGACTTACCTTGAAGCCGCGATCCTGAAGATGGGCACCCAACATCGATAAAACAAATTCGTCGTCTTCGACGATAAGCAGGTGTTGGCTCATGGTTCCTGAGCCCCCTTTCCCTTAGCCATAGCTCCCTAAAGTTGAGCCTTAAAACCTATTAATTTGGAAATAGGGCGCGTGAAGCGGTTTAACAAGCTTTCACACCATGTTCACACAAACGACAACGGCCTTTAAGAGGCGCCTGCTAGAACTAAAAGTGGACGGGTTGGCCGCCAAGGTTGCGTATCCATCTGAAGGCGCCTTCAACGGCGCCGCTCACCGGTTGCCAGCCTGGTGAGCAATCGTTGCACTGTTCACTGTGTCACCGCACATTCCCTGGTGACTGGTGTAAGGCGGGGTGGCGAATACGGATACGCATTTCCTCCTCAGGGCCTTGGCGGCCACCCGCGCCTCATCACTCGCAATCAGGTATGGACGTGGGTAATGGGGCGCAACCATGATTTCGGCGCCAATTCCGCTTCTCACGGTTGACACTGCCGGTCCGGGACGCAAAAGTCTCGAACCGAATGACTGCAACCGGAATTGGAGTAGGTAAATGGGTTGGGCGGGTAAACTCCTGCGTGTCGACCTTGGTGCTGGCACTTGTGTAAACGAGCCGTTGAACCGCGAATGGGCCGAGCAATATCTCGGCCAGCGCGGGCTGGCGACTAAGTACCTGACAGAAGAGATCGACCCCAAGGTCGATGCTCTGGCGCCGGGCAACAAACTGATATTCGCCACCGGCCCGCTGACCGGCACCATGACCCCCACCGGTGGCCGCTATTCGGTTGTGACCAAGGGGGCGCTCACCGACGCCATCGCCTGTTCCAATTCAGGCGGCAAGTTCGGCGGTGAGCTCAAGACCGCCGGCTGGGACATGATCATCCTGGAGGGCCGGGCGGCGACGCCGGTCTATCTTTTCATCGACAACGACCAAGCGGAATTGCTGCCGGCTGACGACTTGTGGGGCCAATCCGTGTGGGATGCGGAGCCGGCCATCATTGCCCGCCACGGTCTTCCCGATGTACGCGTCGCCTCGATCGGCCGCGCCGGCGAGGCCATGGCCCGCTATGCCTGTGTCATGAACGATCTCGACCGTGCCGCCGGGCGTTCCGGCGTCGGCGCGGTAATGGGTTCGAAGAAACTCAAGGCCGTCGCCGTACGTGGCTCGGCAGGCGTCTCGGCCCATGATCCCGAGGCTTTCATGGCGGCGGTCAAGGCCGGCCGGGCCAAGTTAGACCCCCATCCCAACCGTCAGCGCCTGGGTGCTATCGGCACCCATGCCATGCTCGACGTCATGCAGAGCTTCGGCGGCTTGCCGACCCGCAACAATCAGGCGGTCCAGTTTGACGGTGTAAGCAAAATCAACGCCGCCGCGGTCAAGGTGCCGCGGAAAAGCGATGGCCGTCCCAATCTGGTTTCGACCAAGGCCTGCTTCGCCTGCACCATCGCCTGCGGCCGGGTCTCGACTATCGATCCCACCCATTTCTCCGTTGCCGGCAAGCCCCAGTATCAGCACGCCTCCGGCGGCCTTGAGTTCGAGAACGTCTATGCTCTGGGCGCCATGGTCGGCGTCGATGATCTTGATGCGGTGACCTTCGCCAACTTCGTCTGTAACGAAGACGGCATGGATACCATCTCCTTTGGCGCCACCCTGGCGGCGGCCATGGAACTCTACGAAGCCGGCGCGGTGACCGACGACGACACCGGCGGCATTGCTCTGACATTCGGTTCGGTCGAAGTCTTGACCGAGATGACGCCCCTGGCTGGGCGGGTCGAGGGCTTTGGCAAGGAACTCGCCCTCGGCGCCCGGCGGTTGTGCGAGAAGTACGGCCATCCCGAGTTTTTCATGGGCGTCAAAGGCCAGGAGTTCCCTGGCTATGACGCCCGTGCCATGCCCGGTATGGCGTTGGCGTTCGCCACGTCGAACCGGGGCGCCTGCCATCTGCGCGCCTCTCCTTTCGCCACCGATTTTTCCACACAGGAACTCGAAGGCAAGGCCGAGGCGGTGAGGTCGACCCAGGACGAACGGGCGTCGACGCTCGACTCGTCGGGTATTTGCGCCTTCGTCGGCGGTGTGCTCGACCTTGACGACGTGGCGGCCCATCTGGAAGGCGCCTGCGGTGGCGGCTGGACCGCCGAACGCCTGCGCGAGACCGGCGAGCGTATCTGGAACCTGGAACGGCGTTTCAACCTTGACGCCGGGTTGACCAAGGCCGATGACACGCTGCCCGACCGCATGTTGAAGACACCGGCGCCGAGCGGTCCGCAGCAAGGCAAGGTCGCACCGCTTGCCGATTTGTTGCCCGAGTACTATCAACTTCGAGGATGGGACGAGGACGGCGTGCCGACCCTGCAAACCCTGCGGCGCCTCGGCATCGCCTGATAACGGAAGCGCGGGACATGAGAGTCATGGTCGAACTCATCGCTATGGGACGTGATGGCGCAGTCGCCATGGAGGTTGACGACGACGCCACCGCCGATAGCCTGATCGACGTTCTTGGCCTGCGCAATGTGGAAACCTATATGTCCATGATCAATGGTCAGCAGATTGTGCCGGGTGACCGCGCGGCCCGTCGATTGATTGAGGGCGACAGCATCAAGTTTTTCCCACCTCTTGAAGGGGGCTGATGCCGGATTGGGCGAGGTCCTGTGCTAGACTGGGAGCCGACATGAACCGGCTTGCATGCATATTCGCTGTGATTTCCTGTGTCGCCGGCGTCGGCGGCATGGCTCATGCCGACAGCATCGCTGACGGTCAACAATGCGCCACCACCAGAAACAATCCGGATGTGGCCATTAACTACTGTGTGCGGGCGATCTACTCCGGTGATCTGTCGCAGCACCAACTCGCCGCCACCTATTACAACCGGGGCCTGGAATATAAACGCAAGGGCGACTACGAGCAGGCCATCAGGGAATTCGATTCCGCCGTCGTGTTACGCCCCGATTTTGTTCGTGCTTTCAATAGCCGGGGCGTCACCTATTTCGAGATGGGCGAGCACAAGCTGGCCATTGAGGACTTCGACGCCGCCATCGAAATAATGCCCGACGATGCCAGTTTGCGGCGCAATCGTGGTGTCCCGCATTTTTGCGGCGGTAATTTTTCCGCTGCCGCGCCCGATCTTGACGCCGCCTTGCAGCGCAATCCGGGCGACCCGCAAAATACTTTGTGGCTGCACGTTGCTCAGGCCCGCAACGGCCGGGAGAACAGCGAAGTACTGGCGTGGTACGCGCAAAATTTCGATCTCAACCAGTGGTCCGGCCCGGTGGTTGCCATATTTCTCGGCATGATCGGTCCCGATGTGGTCGCGGATATCGGCCACAAGGCGTTTGAACAGGGCGATGACATGCGACAGTGCCAAGCCTACTTTTATGTCGGCCAGTACCAGATGATTCGTGGCGCCGCTGACAATGTGGAAGAGTTTTTCCGCGCCGCGGCAGCCACCAGGGCTGTAGGGGCGCTGGAATATACCGGCGCCCTCGCCGAATTGGGACGCATTGGCAAGGATGCCTTGGCCGACGCCGCGGCCGACGCCAACTAAGGAGCCGGAAGGAGACGCAAACCATGACCGTACAAGCGACTATCGAACAGAAGATCATGTCCTCCCTGGCGCCATCTCACCTTGAAGTGATCAACGAGAGCCATATGCACAAAGTGCCGCCGGGTTCGGAACTGCATTTCAAGGTAATCGTCGTCTCGGACCACTTTGATGGCGCGTCGCGGATCAAACGGCAACAGGCGGTCAATCGCATTCTGGCCGACGAGTTCGCCGCCGGACTTCATGCGCTCTCCATGCATACCCTGACGCCGGACGAGTGGCAGGCGCGAAACGGCGCGGTTCACGAGTCGCCGCCATGCCATGGCGCCAGCAAGGACGACGACTAAGGCGCGGTTTATCCGTGATAGAAGCCTTTGGCGGCGCGGTCCCGGTCGTCCGGGCCGAGACCCAGATGCTTTTGGTGCAAATCGTCCCATAGGGCGAGCCGCGACCAATCCGCTTCCTTGAGAATCTGATCGTCGTTGTTAAGAAACGGGTTGGGCAGGAATATGGTCATTTGCTGCTCGCCGGCGCCGTTCATAAGCCGCAAACCCCAACTGGTCGGCGCATGGTGGCGGTCGAGCACCCGATAGAGTTCGGTCCGCGTCGGTCGGGTTGGCGCGGCTGCCCTTGTGGGCGCCGATGCAAAGGTGGAAGTGCCAGGCCCCGAAGTTGACCGTGAGGTAGTCGTCGAGCAGGGAAATGCGGGTTGGTGCGTTGGGCGCGCGAATTTCAAATACCGCGCCCTGGATCAGCGAACCGAAGACGATGTCGCGCCAATGATTCTCGAACAGATCCTCGATCAGATCATGGAGAAACAGCTCGCCGGTCGCGAGGGGGAAAATCTCCAGCGTCCCCATGCCGGGCTCACTCACGGTCTTCATATCGGCGCCTCCCGCTGCATCCGCTTCAATGGTAGGGCGAAAACTAAAGGTGAAAAGGGGTTTGACAACACCGGTCTTGACCTTACCTTTCGCCACGTCATGGTTCCCTGTTATGCGGAGTCGTTTATTGAATAGTGCCATCGACCTTCCGTCGCCCTGCGTCAGCGTCTGCGAAATCGAGCCCGCCACCCGCTTTTGCCGCGGTTGCCTGCGCACGTCCCAGGAAATCGCGTCGTGGGCGAGATTGGATTATGATGCCAAACTCGATCTGCTCGACAGCCTGCGGAGCCGCCGGGAAGAATTGGGTCTGGCGGTGCGCAAACGGCCTCAACGGCGGCGTCGCATCGGGCCTTGAAGACAGGCGTCGGCGGACCAATCTAGGAATTTGGCGCTTCGGTCCATGGTAATCAGGCATACACAGTTATGAAGACCACGCTTTCCGACCTTCTTGATGCCAAGGCTTGCGTTGTTGCTGATGGCGCTATGGGAACGAATCTGTTCGTTCGTGGCCTCGAGACCGGGAATTCGCCCGAATTGTGGAATGTCGAACACCCGGACCGGGTGGCGTCGGTTCACCAGGACTTCATCGATGTCGGCGCCGACATCGTGCTCAGCAATACTTTTGGCGGCACCGGCTACCGCCTCAAGCTGCATGGTCTCGAGGATCGCGTGGCGGAGCTCAACCGGGCGGCGGTGGTCGCGGCGCGGGGTGTTGCCGACGCCGCCGACCGGCCTATCGTGGTCGCCGGCGACATGGGGCCGACCGGCGAGTTGTTCGAACCGCTGGGCAGTCTCACCATGGATCTGGGCGTTGCGGCCTTTACCGAACAGGCCCAGGCGCTGGCCGACGGTGGCGCCGATGTGTTGTGGATTGAAACCATGTCGTCACGCGAGGAAGTGGTTGCCGCCGCCGCCGCCACCGCCGCCACCGGCTTGCCAATGGTCTGCACCCTGACCTTTGATACCGCCGGGCGCACCATGATGGGAATGTCGCCCGAGGACGCGGCGACGATTTGCCAGACCTTCGAGCCGCCGCCTCTGGCCTATGGCGCGAACTGTGGCAATGGCCCGGCCGAACTGGTCCATGCGGTGGTCGGCATGACGCGCATTACCGGGTCCGGAGCGGTGCTGGTAGCCAAGGGCAATTGTGGCATACCCGAATTCCTGGACGGCCATATCCACTACAATGGTACGCCGGAAATCATGGCCGATTACGCCCGCATGGCGCGCGACGCCGGCGCCCGCATTATTGGCGCTTGCTGTGGTTCGACACCGGTCCATCTCAAGGCTATGGTCGATGCCCTGGCGGGCTACGAGCCCCAGGCGGTACCCGGTATCGACGAAATCGAGGCGCGCCTCGGCCCGCTTGCCGTTGCCGCCAAGACGGATGGCGCTGACCGTCGCCAAAGCAAGCGCCAACGTCGCCGAGGTCGTGGCTGAACGGTTATTCCAGGCCGCGAACCTTGCGAAACAGGGTTTCCAGATCGAACGGCACTTCGACCACCGAATTGAAGGTGTTGCCGACCTGATCATCGGTCAGTTTCCACTCGTCGCCCCTGAGTTCCGCGATCAATACTTCCATGAACAGCTGGCTTGAGTTTTGCGCCCGGCCGTCGTCGCCGAAGTGATCAGCGAGAATGGCCAGGGACAGTTGGTGGGGCCCGCTGCCTTCATAGCCCCATTCAAAGCCGTCCGAGGAGAAACGGCGCAAGTCGGTCCGGGGGTCGAGCGGGGCGCCGTTGACCGTGACCACACAACCCTCTTCGCCGCGGATTCCCTGGTAAATCTTCATAGCGCCCATCCATCGAATTGGCCCGGCAGGCGTCGTTTAGTGCCGCCACCGTAAACCACAGCGTAACCGTTGCTTAACGAATGTCATCGTAAATTTATTCCGTGGGACTGCGAGATGCCCGTTGGGGTGTTTGCGGTCAAAATAATTGAAGACGGAAGCCAATGGCCCATCTTACTGCGAACGATGTCGAACGGCTGCTGCGCGAGCCCTCAGCGGAAGTGCGCGCCGAAACCGTGGCGAAGATTACCACCAGCTTTGACAGCGAACAGATGGATGGCCGCGCTCGCGAAATCGCCGAGGATATTTTCCGCTATCTGCTGCGTGACGTGGAAGTACGGGTGCGCTCCGCCTTGTCGGAAAACCTCAAGGACAGCCAGATTGTACCTCACGACATTGCCTTGTTGCTGGCCAATGACGTCATCGAAGTTGCCGAGCCGGTGCTGAAATCGTCCCAGGTGCTGACCGATGAGGACCTGATTGAAATCGTTCAGAACCAGTCGAGTGAGAGCCGGGTCGCCATCGCCCAGCGCGACAATGTAGCCGCCGACGTTTGCGAAGTCCTGGTCGAGACCGCCGACGAGAAAGCCGTCGCCACCATGGTCGGCAACGATGGCGCCGAGGTCAGCGAATCGACTTTCGAAAAGGTCCTCGACACTTTCCCGGACAGCGACCAGGTAAAGGAGCAGGCGGTTAGCCGCACCAAGCTGCCGGTCAAGCTGGCCGAGCGTCTGGTCACCATGGTCTCCGACGAGCTACAGTCGCGACTAATCAGCCATCACGAACTGTCGCCGGCCGTTGCCGCCGACGTCATTCTGCAGACTCGTGAGAAGGCAACACTGGCCTTGCTGACGCCGGAAAGCGGCACGGTGGATGTGGAACGCCTGGTCGAACAATTGCACGTCAACGACCGTCTTACGGCGACCGGTTGTTTTTCGAGGCGGCCATGGCGCGCCTTTCCAACATCTCGGCGACCAACGCCCATATTCTAATTTTCGACGCCGGGCCGTTGGGGTTCCGTGAACTCTACCGCAAGACCGGCCTCGACCAGGACATGTTCGAGGCGATCCGAGCGGCGGTAAGCGTGGTCCGCGAGATGGAATATGACGGTGAGGAAGACGACTGCGAACGTTTTCGCTCGCGCATGATTGAGCGATTCCTGACCCAGTTCGAGAGTCTTGATGTGGCCAATCTCGACTATCTGATGGCGCGCATCGGGAGTATCACGCCGACCCGGGCGGACGCCGCCGAGTAATTCTTCCACGCCGCGCCGTATTCTCTTGGCGCAGCTCGCCGACTATTGCATAAGCTACGCCCGGTCCCGATATGTCGGGCGGCCGAGCGGGTCGATGAAGTCGGCGACATGGCTCGCGCCGTGCAGGTTTTCAAGGATCAGGCCATTGAGGCTGATCGTCTGGCCGAAGAGCAACGGGCCGAGCAGCAGGCCAAGGAAGAGCGCCAGGCTCGCGTGGAGGCTCTGACGAGTGACTTTGACGCTACGATCTCGACCTCGCTCGATACGGTGAGTTCGGCATCCACGAAAATGCGCTCGGCGGCCGAGAGCATGGCCTTGACGGCGGAAGAGACCAGCCGTCAGAGCCAGGCTGCCGCCGCTGCCTCCGAGCAGGCTTCGACCAACGTCCAGACGGTGTCTGCCGCGGCCGAGGAGATGTCGTCCTCGGTCAACGAGATCGCCCGTCAGGTCGCCCAGTCGGCGCAAATGGCCAAGGATGCGGTCGATGACGCCGACAAGATCAATGCCTCGGTCCAGAGCCTGGCCGAGGGTTCGCAGAAGATCGGTGAGGTGGTTGATCTGATCAGCGATATCGCTAGTCAGACCAATCTGCTGGCGCTTAACGCCACCATCGAGGCGGCCCGCGCCGGTGACGCCGGCAAGGGCTTCGCGGTGGTGGCTTCCGAGGTCAAGAGCCTGGCGACGCAAACCGCCAAGATAACCGAGGACATCGCCGCTCAGATTACCGCCATCCAGACCGCCACCGACGAGTCGGTATCGGCCATCGGAGGCATCGGCAAGAAGATCGGCGAGATGAACGAGGTCTCGACGGCCATTGCCTCTGCCATTGAAGAGCAGGGTGCCGCCACCGGCGAGATCAGCAACAACAGCCAGCAGGCTGCCGCGGGCACTCAGGAAGTGTCGTCCAACATCGCCGGGGTTAACCAGACGGCGACGAAAACCGGCACCGCCGCCAGCCAGATGCTGGGCTCGGCGGGTGACCTGGCCAAGCAGTCTGAATTGCTGCGGGCCGAGGTCGATAAGTTCCTGTCTGGCATCAGGGCGGCATAACGACGTCGTTCAACTTGTCAAAAAAGAGGGCGGTGGCTTCAGTCACCGCCCTCTTTTTTTGTCGGGCGCCGCAGTACCAGTGTTCGCCAGTCGCCCAGGGCAATGTCGTGGTCAAAGATCAAGCCCCCGGCCACATGGGCGGCGATGACGTCATCGGCCTGACGCGACAATAAGCCGGCCAACACGGCGACGCCGCCTGGCGCCAGACAACCGGCAAGGTCGAGGGCCATGGTGATCAGCGGTCCGGCCAGGATATTGGCGGTAATCAGGTCATAGGGCGCATTGGCGGTTACGGTGTCGTTGGCGTAGCCGTCGCTTTCTATGACTCGAACCAGATGATCGACGCGGTTGCCCTCGGTATTCGCTTGCGCTGTCGCCACCGCCGCCGGGTCGATATCGCTAGCCACCACCGGCACGTCCCAGGTCTTGGCCATGGCCATGGCCAGGATGCCGGAACCACAACCCATATCAAGGGCCCGGCGGACCGTGTGGTGATCAGCCAGGGCGTCAAGGGCGAGTAGACAGCCATGGGTGCTTTCGTGTTCACCGGTGCCGAAGGTTGCGCCGGCGTCGACTTCGAGATCGACGGCGCCGTCTCCAGCCGCCGGCAGGTGGGAGCCATGAACGTAGTATCGCCCGGCGCAAACAGGCGGAAAGCTGGCCTGGGAGGCCGCCACCCAATCAGTTTCTGGCACCGCCTCGAAGGCCAAATTCAGCGCTTCAATACCGGCCGCCCTAGCGGCAGTTGTGATGTGGGTGCGCAAGGCCGATAGTGCGACACCACCGGAAACCAATACTTCCAAATGGCGCAGACCGTCCACCGGGTCTTCATCGATGGTGAGAGCCAGGACATGGTCTTCCAGAGCTGCTTCGAACGCCGCCACAAGATCCCGCGGCACGTCCAGACTGAGCCGTTGTAGGCCCGGTCCCTCAGGCGGGTTTGACAAAACTGTCCAGCACCTTCTTGTTGCCGGCCTTCTCGAAGGCGACGTCGAGCTTATTGCCATCGGCGGCCATAACTCGGCCATAGCCGAACTTCTGATGAAAAATCAGCACGCCGACGGCGATGGCGCCCGGTTTGTGATCGGTCTTTTGATAGACCGGCTCCGCATCGACGGTGGCGCGACGCCGGGGCCAGCCTCGCCCGCCGCCACTGGCGCCGCCGCCATTCCAGGCTACGGCGCTGTCATCGAGGCCGCCATAGACGCCGGGCAGGGCACGGCGCTTCACATGTTCGTCGGGCAACTCATCGACGAACCGCGACGGCAGGCTTGATTTCCACTGGTTGTAAACCCGGCGGTTGGCGGCGAACATCACGGCGGCCCGCTTGCGCGCCCGGGTCAGGCCTACATAGGCAAGCCGGCGCTCTTCCTCCAGCGCCTTCTCGCCCTTCTCCTGCAACGCCAGCTCGTGAGGGAATAGTCCTTCCTCCCAGCCGGGCAGGAACACGGTGTCAAACTCCAGTCCCTTGGCGCTGTGCAGCGTCATGATATTGACCATGTCGTCGTTGCTGGCGTTGTCGATGTCCATCACCAAACTGACGTGCTCGAGGAAACCGGCGAGGTTCTCGAACTCCTCTAGCGCGCGGACCAGCTCCTTGAGGTTCTCCAGCCGCCCCGGCGCGGTCGCCGACTTGTCGTTCTGCCACATCTCAGTATAGCCCGACTCATCGAGCATGATCTGGACCACCTCGGCGTGAGGCTGGGTCTCGAACATCCGCCGCCAGCGGTCAAAGCTGTCGACCAGATCCTTGATGGCGCCGCGCGCCTTGGGCCGTAGCTCGTCGGTCTCGATGACCAGACGCGACGCCACCGACAGGGAGCAACCCTGGGAGCGGGCGAGCTGGTGGATCGACCGCAGGCTGGCGTCGCCGAGGCCGCGCTTGGGCCGATTGACGATGCGCTCGAACGAGAGGTCGTTGTCGGGATTGTTGGTCACCCGCATATAGGCGATGGCGTCGCGAATCTCCTGACGCTCATAGAACCGCAGGCCTCCGACCACCCGGTAGGGCAAGCCGATGGTGATAAATCGCTCTTCGAAGGCGCGGGTCTGAAAGCCGGCGCGCACCAGCACAGCAATTTCGGTCAGGCGGTGGTCGCCGCGGTGCAGGGTCTCGATCTCCTCACCGACCACGCGAGCTTCCTCGTCGCCGTCCCACATGCCCTGGACGGTAACCTTGTCGCCGGCGTTGTCGGAGTCCGTGAACAGGGTTTTGCCCAGGCGGTCCGCATTGTTGGCGATCAGCCCGGAAGCAGCGCCCAGGATGTGGGCGGTGGAGCGGTAATTGCGCTCGAGCCGGACGATGACGGCGCTGGGGAAGTCTTTTTCGAACTTGAGGATGTTGGCGACCTCGGCGCCGCGCCAGCTATAGATCGACTGGTCGTCGTCGCCGACGCAGCACAGGTTACCGTGAGCCTGGGCCAGGAGACGCAGCCACAGATACTGAGCCACGTTGGTATCCTGATACTCATCCACCAGGATATAACGGAACTGGTTTTGCCAGCGTTCCAGCACATCGGGATGGCTGGTGAACAGCGTCAGGCAGTGCATCATCAGATCGCCGAAGTCGGCCGCGTTGAGGGCGACCAGCCGGGCCTGATAGGCGCGATAGAGCTCGATCGCGCGGCCGTTGGCGAAGTCGGCGCTATCGTCGGCGCCGGCCTTGTCCGGGGTCAGGTCGCGGTCCTTCCAGCGCTCGATGGTGTAAAGCAGACCGCGCGCCGGCCAGCGCTTGTCGTCGATGTCATGGGCGCTGAGCACCTGCTTGAGCAGCCTGATCTGATCGTCGGTGTCGATGATGGTGAAGTCGCTCTTGAGGCCGACCAACTCGGCGTGGCGGCGCAGCATACGGGCGGCGATGGCGTGGAAGGTACCGAGCCACAGCCCCTCGACGTCGCGGCCCATGAGGCTGCCGACCCGGCCGATCATCTCGCGCGCCGCCTTGTTGGTGAAGGTCACCGCCAGAACCTGATTGGGCCAGGCCAGGCCGCTTAACAGGATATGGGCGAGGCGGGTGGTCAGGACCCGGGTCTTTCCGGTGCCGGCGCCGGCCAGCACCAGCAGGGGGCCTTCGACGGTGGCGACGGCTTCGCGTTGGGCCTCGTTGAGGCTGGCCAGATAGTCGTTGGGCGCGGCCACGGGGGCCGGATCAGCCTCGATCGGGGCGGCGCTGGAAAGGTCGAAGGGGTCAGACATGATCGTCCCGCTTATAGACCCTGGCGTTGGCCATTGCACGCCATAGAGAGGGCCGCGTCATCGATTGTTGCGCTGTCCGCCGCCGGCGCGGATCATGGCCCGGTTATGGGCCCTGAGCATACTCTTGCGGCGCACCATACCGACCACCCGTTGCATCCGGGCGTCGTCGATCACCGGCAACCGGTCGACACCCCGGTCGTCCATCACCGCGTGGGCGCTTTCGACGCTGTCCTCGGCCAGGACGGCGGCGTTATTGACCCGCGCCAGGGCTTCCATGTCGATAGGTCTGCTGTCGCCGTCATCGAACACCAGGTGTTTGACGTCGTCCAGGGTGAGGGCGCCGCACAGGCGGTTTTCATCACCGACCACGAAGACAACGCCGCGCGGCGTCTCGCGGAACAGGGCGCGCAGTTCCGCCCTGGTCATGGTCACGGAGATCAGGCCGGCGGCGGTCTCCATGGCGTCCCGCACGGGAATTGACTGCAACAGCTCGCGCGCCCGGTCGCGGCCGATGTTGATACCGCGGCGCGCCAGTTGCCAGTGGAAGAACGAGGTGCCGGGAATTTGCTGGGTGATGACCGTGGCGACGGCGGCGGCGACCATAACGGCAATGGTGACGCCGTAGTCGCCGGTGATCTCGAAGACCACCAGAATGGTCGAGATCGGCGCGCCAAGAACCGCCGCCGCCACTGCGCCCATACCGATGATGGTGTAGGTGCCCGGCGACGAGGCCAAATCCGGAAACAGACTGCCGGCGATGATGCCGAAGGCGCCACCGACCATGGCGCCGACGTAGAGCGACGGGCTGAATACCCCGCCGGCGAAGCCCGAACCCAGGGAAATGGCGGTGGCGGCGGTCTTGGCGACCACCAGGGCGATCAGCAGCCACAAAGGCAGTGTCGCATTGAGCGCCATGTCCGTGGCCTCATAGCCGACCCCCAGGACCTGGGGAAAGAACACGGCGATGACGCCCACCGTCAGGCCGCCGAACACCGGCCGCAGCCAGGCCGGGGCGGGGATCGTCTTCACGCGGTCCTCGGTGGCCATGATGCTCCACATGAAGACCCCGGCGGCCACGGCCGAGACCAGGCCGAGCAGGACGAAGGCGGGGAACTCGAAGAATGAGACGATGCCGAACTCGGGAACCACGAAGGCGGGGAAGTCACCGAGATGGATGCGGGCGATGATGGTTCCGGTGACCGAGGCGATGACCACCGGTGTGAAGGCGGTCAGGGCATAGGTGCCGACCACTACCTCGAGGGCGAAGAACACGCCGGCGATGGGCGCGTTGAACGACGCCGCCACCGCCGAGGCAACGCCGCAGCCAAGCAGGGTCAGGGCTGTTGAATGGTCAAAGCGGAACTGTCGGGCGATCCAGGCCGACAAGGTGGCGCCGAGGTGGACCACCGGTCCTTCGCGACCGACCGAGGCGCCAAAGCCGATCGATGTGGCCGACGCCAGGGCCGCACCGACGCCAGCCCACAGGGGCATGCGTCCGCCGTGGAGGGCGCCGGCCTCGATTACATCGGCGATGCCCCGGTTGCGCCGCCCCGGCATGGCAAAATGGACGAACAGGCCGATCACCAGGCCGCCGAACGCCGGCGCCAGCATAATTTGCCACCAGGCCAACTGGTTGGCAGCACTGAACAGCCGCTCGGATTCCGCATCGAAGGCAAAGCGCTGAACGACGCCGATGGCAAGACGAAAGACGATCGAGCCATAGGCCGCCAAAACGCCCAGGGCGACCGCCAGAAACGACAGAACAAAATGCTCGTTACGGGCCAGCCTTCGCCAGTCGGCCCCGAAACGGGCGATCATAGCGAGCCAACTGGTGAGCCGGTCCACTCTGAATGTCAGCCGGGTTTGCCGGCGTTAAGGGAGATTACCCGTCCCACTTCGGGCGGCACCGGCATGTGGGCGTGGGCTTCGGCGATCTTGTTGAGAAATTCCCATCTGTCGTCGGGGAACGGCGCGGATCGCCGGGCGGCCAGATCCACATGGATGACCAGCCATTCCGTGGCCGCGGCCAGATAGCCTTCGGTGCCGTGGTACATGTGCTCGACGAAATGAATCTTTTTGCGGTCGATCCCGAGAATCTGCATGGTCACGCGGATCGGGTCGCCGCCACGCAGTTCGCGTTTGTAGGTCACATTGGCGTCGAGGGTGAACATCGTCATGCCGCGTTCTTCGATATAGGGCTCGGCGATGTTGGCGTAGTGGTAGAACGCATCGACGGCCTTGTCGAAGGCGAGCAAATAGAACGCCAGATTCATATGGTCGTTGAAGTCGAGCCAATCGGACTGGACATGGTGTTCGTAAAGGGCGAGCGGCGAATCGATGGTCATGGCGCCGAATCATAACCGATCATTGGCCGATTGCCATAGGGCCGACACTGTTTCCGGCCATTGCAGCCCGGTATTGGGCGCTCTAGGTTAAAGGCACGGCCAAATCAGGAATTAGGAGAGTGAATCATGAGTGCGGAACCGGCGCTCGAGCAGCGGGTGATCGAGCCTCTTCGCCAGCTTTTCGGGGATCGCATGTCGACCGCCGAGGCGGTGCGTGCCCATCATGGCCAGGACGGCTCCTACCATGCCGGCCATGACCCGGATGCGGTAGTTTACCCGACCAGTACCGAGGAAGTCCGGGCCGTGGTCGAGATTTGCGCCCGGGAAGGCGAACCGGTCATTCCCTACGGTGTGGGCACGTCCCTGGAGGGCCATGTGGCGGCGCTCCATGGCGGTGTTTGCTTGGACATGAGCCAGATGAACCAAGTTCTCCAGGTCAATGTGGAAGACATGGATGTTACCGTCGAGCCCGGCGTCACTCGCAAGCAGCTTAACCAGCATCTGCGTGATACCGGGTTGTTCTTCCCTGTTGATCCCGGCGCCGACGCCTCTTTGGGCGGCATGGCGGCGACCCGGGCCTCGGGCACCAACGCTGTGCGCTATGGCACCATGCGCGAGAACGTGCTGTCACTTAACGTGGTGCTGGCCGACGGCCGCCTCATCCGCACCGCTCGCCGGGCGCGCAAGTCCGCCGCCGGCTACGACCTCACCCGATTGTTTGTCGGCTCGGAGGGGACCCTCGGCGTCATCACCGAAATAACGCTCAGGCTCTACGGCATTCCCGAAGCCATGTCGGCGGCGGTATGCGCCTTCCCGACCATCGATGATGCCGTCAATGCGGTCATCATGACGATTCAGAGCTGTGTATCCGTGGCCCGTATCGAGTTGCTCGACGCGGCGACCATGGGGGCGGTCAACGCCTACTCGGGCTTCTCTTACGGCGAGGCGCCGACGTTGTTTTTCGAGTTCCACGGCACCCCGGCGAGCGTCGCCGAGCAGGCCGAGAACGTGCGCGCCATCGCTGATGACTTCGGCGGCAGCGCCTTCGAATGGACCACCCTGGAGGAAGATCGCAATCGTTTGTGGCAGGCGCGCCACGACTCCTTGTACGCGACTCAGGCACTGGCTCCGACCAAGGTCGGCATCCCTACCGATGTCTGCGTCCCGATTTCTCGGCTCGCGGAATGTATTTCAGAGACTCAGGCAGATCTCGAGGCTTCGAACATTCTGGCGCCCCTGGTCGGCCATGTGGGGGATGGCAACTTCCATCTGGTCTATTTCGTCGATCCGGACGATGAGATCGAGGTCGCCGAAGCCAAGCGGCTGAATGAACGCATGGTGACCCGGGCCCTGGCCCTCGACGGCACCTGCACCGGCGAGCACGGTATCGGCTACGGTAAGCTCGATTTTCTTCAGGCCGAGCACGGCGAGGGCATCAGTGTTATGCGCCAGCTCAAGCAGACTCTCGATCCAGACAACATCATGAACCCGGGCAAGGTGGTTCGTATTTAGGTGGTGACCGGTCATGACCAAGCTCAGCGTTAATCTCAACAAGGTCGCGCTGCTGCGCAATCAGCGCGATACCGGGCGGCCGGGCGTTCTCCACGCGGCGCGAGCGATCATCGACGCTGGCGCTCACGGGGTGACAGTCCATCCCCGCCCGGATGAGCGCCATATCCGGCGCAGTGATGTCACCGAACTGGCGGACATGCTGGCGTCCGAATACGACGGTGCCATCGAGTTCAACATCGAGGGCAATCCGTTCCCCGATTTCATGGAGCTGATCGACCAAGTCCGGCCCCATCAGGCGACCCTGGTGCCCGATTCACCGGAGGCGGCCACGTCGGATCACGGTTGGGATATTCCGGCCCACGCCGACCAGTTGACGGTAATTATTAATGATCTGCACAATATGGGCGCCCGGGTCAGCCTGTTCGTCGATGCCGACGCCGGCCATGTTCGCCATGCCCGTGAGGTCGGGGCCGACCGGGTCGAGCTCTATACCGGTCCCTACGCCGAGGCCTATGGTACGGCGGGGGATGACGCCATATTCGCCCGTTATTGCGAGGCCGCTGAGGCTGCTCGCGACCTGGATGTGGCTCTCAATGCCGGCCACGACCTGGATCTGGTCAATCTTGCCCGGTTTCAGCAGGCCATGCCCTGGCTCGCCGAGGTTTCCATCGGCCACGCTTTCACCGCCGACGCCCTGATTTATGGCTTTGCCGACACCGTACGGCGATATCTCGCCGCTCTCGGCGCGCCATAATTAAAAAACTCCGCTCCCAAGTTTGGAACGAGGCTGACGCAGTGCGCGTTGTTCGAGGCTCTAGGCGCCGTCGTCGGTCGGCGAATTGTCGATGCGTTTGCCGTCGATGTCCTGCTGCTGACGCTTGACTTCGTTTCGCGCCATCTCGCGCTCGACCTTGCTACGCCCGGACTTGGCGCGATTCTCAGTGGCGCGAACTTCGCGTTGCTCGCGTTCTTTGCGTTTGCGAAACTGGTTTAGATTGACAACGTCACCCATGATCAACCGCTACCGGACACCTCTGTTATTGCTCTATAGTGATAGTTAACGACAGGGATCAGCTTAGCGCAATCGCCGACACGCGCAATCTTTAAACATCGTCGTCGCACGTATCGGCGGCAGGAATTGGCCATGAAGACCTTCGCATATATTGTTTCGGCACTTCTGACCCTGCTGATTCTGGTCGCGGTGATCACGCCTTTCTTCCTTGATCTCAATGATTATAAGAGCGACATCGCCGCCGTGGTCAAGGACGCCACAGGCCGCGACCTGGCCATCGATGGTGATATTGCCGTTTCGTTGCTGCCGGTGCCCACGGTCAAGGTAGCGAGGGTCCGATTCTCCAATCTTGATGGCGCCGCCGTGCCCGACATGGTGCGAATCGGCGTGGTCGAGGCGAGCATCGCGCTGATGCCGTTGTTCTCCGGCACCATCGAAGTCGGCAGTCTGGCTTTTGTCGAACCGGTGATAGAACTTGAAATTCTTACCGACGGCCGCGCCAACTGGCAGCTGGCCATGGCGGGCACAGGTGGCGGGTCGGGCGGACCGGCGTTGAGCATCGATAATCTAACGGTACAAGGCGCGACGCTGGTTTACCGGGACGGCATCGCCGGCACCACGGAGCGGCTTGAGAACCTCGATCTCGAGGCGGCGGTTGAGTCGATCAACGGACCGTTCCGCGCCAAGGGGAGTGTGGTCGCCCGATCCATACCCCTGACCTTCGAGGCTAAGATCGGTGACCTAGGTCGCCGTCCGGTTCCCCTGCGGGTAAATTTGACTCTGAACAATGGCGATACCACCGTGGCGTTCAACGGCGCGGCATCGTCGGTCAGCCCAGATGCTGAGCTGAGCGGCAAACTCAAGATTGCCGGCACGTCCCTGGCGGATCTGATTGGTGTGCTGACCGGGGGTGCCGCGAACCCGCTTCTGGCTCAGAAGTTTTCGCTCAACGGCAGTGTTGCCGCCTCGACCGTGACGGCGGGAATCAACGATATCGTGTTCGATATCGGCGGCATGCAGGGGACTGGTGCTGTCAACGCTCTGTTGACTGGCGAGCCGCAGGTCGATGTCGCTATCGCTCTCAAACATGTGGATCTTAATCAGCTGCTGGCGGCGGCGGCTCCGGTTCCGGCAAGCGACGATGGCGGCGCGTTTACGCTCCCGGGCGGTATCTACGCCACGCTCGATCTTCGTATCAACGCGGTGGTCTATAATCAGGCCGTGGTGCGCCAGGCACAGCTTGTCGCCGCCCTCGATCAGGGGGTGGTTACCTTGCAACAGGCGTCGGCCCTGTTGCCCGGCGGTTCCGACATGACCATATTCGGCGTGCTCGACGCCCATGACGGCCGCCATCGCTTCAATGGTCAGATCGAGGCGTCGGCCGATAATCTACGCGCCGTGTTCGATTGGCTGGATATGACCCCGGTCGGGGTGCCTGCCGACCGTTTGCGCAAGCTCAGCCTGTCGACTACCGTCGAGATCACGCCCACATTGGCGAAGGTTTCGGCCATTGACCTGCGTATCGATTCATCACGCCTGACAGGCGGCGCCAACATCGGCCTCGGGTCGCGCCTGGCGTTTAATGCCATCGTGGCGCTGGATCAGATCAATCTGGACGCCTACCTGCCGGCGGCGACCGGTGATGAGGATAGCATCGACGGTGACAGTCCTCTGGCTCTGCTGGGCGGTTTTGATGCTGAACTCAAGACCAAGGTCGGCAAGCTGGTCTACAACGGATTGCCGCTCAGCGACGTGACCCTCGACGCCGGCCTGCGCCGCGGTGTGCTTAGCATTCGGAGCCTGCGCGTCGCCGATTTGGCGGGGGCAGGGGCCAGCCTCGCCGGCACCATCGATTCAACTACACCGGCGTTCGACGTGACCTACAGCATCGATGCCGCCGACGCGGCCCGGCTGTTCCAACTCGCCGAGGTGGCGCCGCCCGGCGGCAATCTTGGCGGCGTGGTCATACGCGGCGCCGCCAAGGGCGATCTTGCGGCGGTGACCCTGGACACAACAGTTTCCCTGTCTGATGCCGAGGCCCGCTTTACCGGCACCCTCGACGGCCTCGCCGGCACGCCCCGGGTCGATGCCGAAATTTCCCTTTACGCCGACAGCCTGGCCCTGCTCGCCCGGCGGTTCGGGCCGACCCTTTCCGATACCGCCCATACGGCATTTGATGTGAGCGGCACGGTCAAGGGCGATGCCGCCGCCGCGACTGTCGCCCTGACCGTGGCGGCGCTGGGCGCGGATCTCCGCCTTGACGGCAGTTTGGCCAATTTGCTGGAAGCGCCAACCTACGATCTGATGCTCAACCTCAATCACGGGGATTTCGTGACCTTCGCTGAATCCCTCGGCGACGACATTCGCTTCGCTCGCCGCGACCTCGGCAAGGTGCAGGTAAACGCTAGGATTAGCGGTGACACCGCCCAGGCACGGGTCGCCGATTTGCGTGCGGTACTAGGGCCGTCACAACTCGCCGGCGTTGTTGCCTTGCGCTTCGATGGGCCCAAGCCCAGCTTTGACGCGGACATCGCTGCTGGTGAAATTCATACGGATCTGTTCCAGATGGTCGCCAAAACCGCCGGGAGCGGCGCTGCTGATACGTCCACAACGGCCAGTAGTGGAAGTGGTACAACGGTCGGACGGTGGTCGCGCCAACCTATCGACTTTTCCGGCCTTAGCACGATCGACGGCAAGGCCCTGGTTAGCGCCAAGGCACTAATCTTCCGTAAGTACCGCTTCAAAGCCGTTACCCTGCAACTGGTCCTGGCCGATGGCGCTCTCGACATTGAAGATTTGTCGGGCCGGCTCTACGGGGCGCCGGTGAAGCTGCGGGCGCGCATTACTGACACGTCGCCGCCGACCGCCGCCCTGGCCCTTACCCTTCAGGGGGCTGATCTTGAGGCGCTGCTCACGGACGTCGCCGGTGTGGATGCCGCTTCGGGCAAGCTTGACCTGACCGCCCAGTTCCAGACCCGGGGCCGAAGCGAGTCGGAATTGATTTCGGCCCTTGGCGGCAAAGGCGCGATCGCCGTGCGCCAGGGTGTGATCAAGGGTATCGATCTCGGCCGGCTCAATGCTCAATTGGCCAATATCGACAACGAAATTGCTCTGGTCGGGCTGATTGGCGGCGCCCTGAGCGGCGGGGTAACGCCGATACGCAGCCTCGACGGCACCTTCAACGCCAGCAACGGAGTGGTGAAGTCCAACAACATCCGCGCGGTCCTCGACGGCGGTGAGGGCACGGTAGTTGCGACCATCGATCTTCCGCGCTGGCAACTGGCCATGAACAGCGAGTTCCGTCTGACCGGCCATCTCAACGCGCCGCCGGTCGGCCTGTTGCTCATGGGGCCCATCGATAACCCGAGCCGCGAAATTCGCGACGAAGCGCTCAAGGACCACATAACCGAGAAGGTATTCAGCACCGCGGCGCGCAAGGTGCTGGTGCCGGCCATTACCGGCGAGAACGGCCTCGTCGGTGGTTTGCTTGGGGCGGTAGTCGGTACGGGCCAGGCCCAGGATGAGCCCGCCGAGGGCGACAAGATTCCGCCGCCTGAGCCGTCCCCCGACCAGCTATTCGAGAATTTGCTTCAGGGCATCATTCAGGGCAATTGACGGGTCTGATACCAGGTCAACACATGGATCCGGATGGCGCTCGACAGGTTGCCCTGGCGGTCGCGGTCGATCTCGGCAATCAGCCGGTTGAGAGACAGGTTCCGTGACTCGGCGATTGTCTTGAGAGCATCCCAGAATGGCGCTTCCACGGAGACGCTGGTCCTGTGGCCGTCGATGACGACAGAATGACGGATCATGATGGCCGGGCGCCCTTGTCCTGGGCTCTCAGCGCCGCCTCCAGGGCCTGGCGCGCCCAATCGCTGAGGTCGTCGGCATTGTCGAATAGATCAGGCGGCGCCTCGTAGTACGAGAGGGCGATCTCGCGGCCTTCGCGGCGATAGGTGAAGGGACCGGTGCCGGCGTCCTCATAGGCGCCTCGATTTTGCTCATCGACCTTGAGGTACAAGGTGTCGCTGCCGATCAGGCCGAACATGACGCCGCTGCGGAATAGGCCAACGCCACCGAACATGCGCCGGGTGCTGACCCCGCCCATGGGCTCGAGCATTTCGAGGACGAAATCGGTAAATCCGGCGGGCGGTTCCATGGTGGCCAGGGCCGGGACTAGATGGCCCGACAGAGCTACTTCTCGCGGAAGGCGTCGAGGGTGACCACTTTCTCCGCATCGTCGCCGACGCTGTCGCCGCTGTCATCGGTTTCTGTTTCGGCGGCGGGCTCGATGGCCACGGGAGCCGGCGCTTTTTCAGACTCGAACTGCAGCGCGAAATTGACACTGGGGTCGGCAAAGCTGGTCACCGAGCCGAAAGGCACCGTGAGGAAATTGCGAATACCGCCAAACGCCAGGCCCACGGAAAACTCGTCCTGTGCGATATCCAGATCCCAATACTGATGCTGCAGCACGATGGTCATGGTTTCGGGGTATTGGGCGGAGAGTTGCTTCGACAGGCGAACGCCGGGATGGTGCGTATCAAACTCGATGAAGAAATGATGGTTGCCGGGCAGGCCCTTAACCGCGGTCTCCAGGGCCTCGATCATCACCCCGCGAAGGGCATTCGAGACCATGGCCTCGTAATTCATCAAGTCGGTGCTCATGGTCTCTCCCGCATCCGCTTGCCGCGGCAAAAATAAAGTGGGGGGCTTCTGTTGCCCGGCGCCCCCCGAACCGCGCTTACCTAGTAAAACTAGGCAGCGAGTGCCATATGGTCGTTGTCATTGGCAATTGTAGTTTTTGACCCGATAACGGTGGTATCATACCGAGCAAAAGCCAACCTCTTTACTACGCGCGTCGATCCTGATTCGCCCCCCTAGGCGCCACGGGCGCGAGCCCGTAGCAAAAATTGGTGGAGGCGCCGGGTACTGCCCCCGGGTCCGCAACGCTTATTCCAAGCGGCATTTATCGCCATAGTCGGCAAGCCGACACAGCTAATATAGGGATTTATGCGGCGTATTGAAAGGCGGCGTATGCGCCGCCCTTCATTTTCGGTGAATTGTACCAGCGGCCATGATGGTGGCCGCTGGCAAGCGCGACCGCGCATCGCCGCTTATGCGGCGGGAGCCTGCGTGACGATTGAACGCCCATCGGTCATTCTTAATGACCGATGGTACTACTGAATAACGATCTTCGGCGCGGCCCGGCCGCCGCCGGCCATGGCGGCGTCGATTTTTGCTGAAACCGCCTCGGCAATGTCCCGGTAGGCTTGTGCCAGGGGGCTGTCGGGCTTGGACACCACGATAGGCTTGCCGCTGTCTGAGGTCTCGCGAATTTCGATATCGAGCGGTATTTCGCCAAGAAAATCCACGCCTAGCTTCTCGGCTTCTTCGCGAGCCCCGCCGTGGCTGAAAATCTCCGCCCGGTGGCCGCATTCGGGGCAGACGTAATAGCTCATGTTCTCGACGATGCCGAACACCGGCACATCGACCTTGCGGAACATGTTGAGGCCCTTGCGGGCGTCGAGCAGAGCGATGTCCTGGGGCGTCGAGACGATGACCGCGCCTGTCAGGGGCACCCGCTGGGCGAGGGTCAACTGAGCGTCGCCGGTGCCCGGCGGTAGATCGATGGCCAGCACGTCAAGCTCGCCCCAGTCGACGTCGCGCAGCATCTGTTCGATGGCGCTCATGACCATGGGGCCGCGCCATATCATGGGCGTGTCTTCCTCGACCAGGAAGCCCATGGACATCACACTGACGCCGTAATTTTCCAGCGGCGACAGGGTCTTGTCGTCTTTCGAGGTGGGGCGTCCGATGATCCCCATCATGCGCGGCATGGATGGCCCGTAAATGTCGGAATCAAGCACGCCGACGCGGCGTCCGGCGGCGGCCAGGGCGAGGGCGAGATTGACCGTGGTAGTCGATTTGCCGACGCCGCCCTTGCCCGAGGCGACGGCTATGATGGCGCTGATACCGGGAATGAGCGGCCGTTCGGTCGCCTGTGGGCCGGGCGTTGGCCCGACGCCCGGCGTTGGACCACCGGGCATGGAAGGCGCGGCATGTGCTTCCTGATGGGCGGTCAGCACGGCGGTGACCGACAGCACGTCGGACATGGCTTCGACCGCCTGCTCGCAGGCCTTGCGCAGGGGTTCCTTGCGCTCACCGTCCTTGGGATCAACCTCGACGGCGAAGCCGACATTGCCGTCCTTGACGATAAGACCGGAAATCATGCTGGCCTCGACCACCGACTTGCCGCTGTCCGTATCAACGACCTTCGCCAGCGTCTCCATAACCTGTTCTTCTGTGACCCGCGCCATGCCGCCGGACCTCCTTGACAAATTTGGACCGCCTACATAGCGGCTCCCGCGCCGAACAACAACGACTTGTTCGGCAGGAATAAATAGCGACCGCGCGTTGCAGGATGCGTTTGGCTATCCTATATAAGGCGGGGTCAAACAGGGGCCAAGCCCAAGTGGGCGGTCACGACAAAGAAAGGCAAGGCGCATATGCCATGGAGTAATCAGGGTGGCGGCGGAGATGGCGGCTGGCAAGGCGGCGGCGGTAGCGGCGGCGGAGGCGGTGGCCAGGGCCCCTGGGGCCGGGGACCGGGCGGGCCGCAACCCCCGGATCTGGAAGAGCTTCTGCGCAAGGGTCAGGACCGTATGAAACGCGTCATGCCGGGCGGCGTTGGTGGCGGGCGCGGCCTGTTGCTGATTATGGTCTTGGTTCTGACCGTGTGGCTGGGCAGCGGTTTCTACACGGTGGAGCCTGACGAACAGGGTGTCGAACTGGTGTTCGGTGAGTGGATTTCCACTACACAGCCAGGCCTCAACTACAACCTGCCGGCGCCGATCGGCCGGGTCTATACGCCCAAGGTGACCCGGGTGAACCGAGTCGAAATCGGCTATCGCTCAGGCTCCGAGAGCACCCGTGCCACAATCCAGCGACAAGTGCCCAATGAGGCGCTGATGCTCACCGGTGACGAAAATAT
Source organism: uncultured Alphaproteobacteria bacterium (assembly GCA_964645285.1). GTDB lineage: Bacteria > Pseudomonadota > Alphaproteobacteria > JAAXGF01 > JAAXGF01 > JAYZAP01. Next base: position 6,169 of record CAZYDR010000037.1, on the reverse strand, counting down.
CATCGACATCAACTTCGTGGTCCTGTGGATCATCAACGATGCCGGCAAATTCCTGTTCAACATCCGGTCGCCCGAGCAGAACGTGGGTGATGCGGCCGAAAGCGCCATGCGTGAGATCATCGGCAAGACCAAAGCGGAGTATGCCCGTGCCGAGGGACGCCGCGAAGTCGAAACTCGTACTCAGGAATTGTTGCAGAAAACCCTCGATACCTATGGCGCCGGAATCCTGATCACCCAGGTCCAGCTTCAGAAAGTCGACCCGCCCGAGGCGGTAATCGACGCCTTCCGCGACGTCCAGCGCGCCCGTGCCGACCGCGAGAGGGCCATGAACGAAGCCGACGCCTACGCCAACTCGATCATTCCGAGGGCGCGCGGCGAGGCGTCGCAAATGGTTCAGGAGGCCAACGCTTACAAGGCCGAAGTTGTGGCCCGGGCCCAGGGTGACGCCGAGCGTTTTCTGGCGGTCTATGAATCCTACAAAGTAGCCCGGGAAGTCACGGTCCAGCGCATCTACCTTGAGACCATGGAAACGATCCTCAAGGGGATGAACAAGATAGTCATCGACGGCCAGGGCGGAGGCAGCCAGGGTGTATTGCCCTATCTGCCATTATCTGAACTCAAGAAAAGCACGGGAGGCACGCAATGAACCGGGGTATTTTAATCGGCCTCGGGGTTATTTTCGTCGCCGCTGTCATCGTTGGGTCGAGTGCGCTGTTCACGGTCCATCAGGCTAATCAGGCGCTGGTTCTGCAGTTTGGCGAGCCGCGGAAGGTGATCACCGAGCCCGGCCTTCACGTCAAACTGCCGTTCATCCAGGATGTCGTCTATTTTGATCGCCGGGTACTTGAATTCGACGCCCCCAAAGAGGAGATCATTGCCTCCGATCAAAAGCGTCTCGTGGTAGATGCCTTCGCGCGCTATCGCATCACCGATCCGCTGCTGTTCTTCCAGACGGTGAATAACGAAGCGCGGGTGCGCACCCGCCTGGCGGCCATCATCAACGCCAGTATTCGCCAGGCCCTTGGCGGCGTGCCGCTTGAGCACATCATCTCGGGCGAGCGGGCATCGCTGATGACCCAAATTCGGGACATTGTAAATAACGAGGCTAGCGACTTTGGCATCGAAATCATCGACGTTCGCATCAAGCGCGCCGATCTGCCCGAGGCCAACAGCGAGGCGGTCTATCAGCGTATGCAGACCGAACGCCAGCGCGAAGCCAAGGAGCTCCGCGCCCAGGGTGCCGAGGAGGCCCAGAAGATCAGGGCCATTGCCGACCGTGACAAGGTGGTGATTATCGCCGAGGCCCAGAAGCAGTCGCAGATCACCCGTGGTGAAGGCGATGGTGAGGCCATTCGGATTTTCGCCGATGCCTTCGGCAAGGATGTCGAGTTCTTCGCCTTTTACCGCTCCATGGAGGCTTACAAGGAGGCCCTCGGCCAGGGCGACACCACCATGGTGTTGTCGCCCGACAGCGAGTTCTTCCGCTTCTTTGGCGATATTACCGGCGGTGCGCCCGCCGAGTAGGCGGGCTGCTTTGTACCATGGGCCATAAGTATGGCCCATGGGCGTTCACACCGCCACGCAGGCTCTCGCCGCATGCGCGGCGACGCGCTGTCGCGCTTGCCAGCGGTCACGAGGTGACCGCTGGTTCCGCTACTCTCCGCTTTCTTTCAGCACGCGACTGCGTGGCGCTTGAACGCGTTTGTGAAAGCGAACGCGCTTACCCATAAACAAAATCAAGCATCCAATGTGATGTTTGATTTTGGCACCGAGATGCAGGTCAGGCAGGAGCCGGCCTCGGGGGCGGTGCCGGGTTCGACCACGTAATCCACGTCGCCTGAGCGCACCGCCGTGATGCAGGTGCCGCAGTTGCCGGCGCGACAGCCGAAATCGATGGCGATGTCGTTGTCCTCGGCGAAGTCGAGGATGGAATCCGCTTCCGCGTCCCACGGCAGCGTCTTGCCCGATTTGGCGAACACCACCTCGATGCTCTCGGCGACGGTGGCGTCGGCGGCCTTTTCCTCGGCGCTCTTCTCCGGTGTCGCTTTCTTGACCGTGGCTGGGCCGAAGGCCTCGAAGTGAATATTCTTCTCGGGCACGCCCCAGGCCGTCAGTTCGGGGACCACCGTGTTCATCATGGGCGGCGGGCCACACATATAGAAATCGTAGTTGCTTGACGGCAGTACGCGCTGGAACAGGTTCACACTGACCCGCTCGCCGTGCTGGTAGTCGCGCCCGGCCACATCGTCGTCGCCGGGGTTCGAATAGCACACCATGAGGCGGAGGTTTTCATACTCGACGTTGAGCTGCTCGAGATGCTCCTTCATGACATGCTCCGACGAATTGCGCACGCCGTAGAAAAACCATACCTCGCGGTTCGAGCCCGACTCGCAAATCGTGTTGAGCATGCTGAGCACCGGGGTCAGTCCGATGCCGCCACCGATGAGCACCACCGGCGTGTGCTTGGTGGTATCCAGGAAGAAATGCCCGCCCGGCGCCTTGACGTCGAGGATGTCGGCTTCGTTGAGGCTGTCGTGGAAGAAATTCGATGACAGCCCAGGGGGCGCTTCGGGCTTATCGCGCGGCGGCGGTACGGCCTTGATCGATACCCGGTAGTAGTTGGGGTGGTGCGGGCTGTCGGACAGGGAATAGCAGCGAATCACCGGCTTGCGTTCGCCCGGAATGGGAAGCTGGAAGGTCAGATACTGGCCCGGGGCGAACGGCGGCAGGGGCTTCTTGTCGTGGGGTGTCAGGTAGAACGAACAAATGCCGCCGCCTTCCGGGTTCTTGCGCATAATCTCAAATTTGCGGAACCCGTTCCACGAGGCGTCGCTCTTTTCGCGGCGTATGCGTTGCTCGTCGGTGATCTGGTCGATCCGCCTGCGTAGCAACTCGCGCTCCATATGAGCGGTGCGGGCGTTGACCGTGGCGATCTTCCAGTTGCCGACGCCCAGAGCCAGGGCGTAGCCGGTCAGAGAGGCCATGAACGTAAAGGCGATGACGTTGATCAGTAGGTCCATCATGTTATCTCTCTCCCTGTCGTGCAGCCGGAATGGCTGCAAAATCCGCACGCACCGTTGCCCGGCGTCAGCGGCATGCTCTGGAATATCTCAGCAACTACACAACAATAAGTCAACGCCATGGCCTATCCTTTACGCTTTTCACGGTCATTGGCCCTGGGCGACGATCTCGTTGAACGCGGCCACCACTTGGGCTTCGCAACCCGGGGTGTAGTACGCTGCGGCCCTGTCGTGGGGCGTTGTCGGGTCGCCCTCGACAAACAGGATTTCGGTCGCCGTCGTGCTACTGCTGCCAAGGGCCCAGATGTAGCGGTCCTCGTCCGGCAGCGGCCAATCCCTCGGCCAGGCGAACGTGTTGGAGCCCTTCTTCCAGACACCGTTCATGATCTGAGGCGGCGCGGTGCGGCGGCGTACTATAATCGGCTGATCCACCGCCGGCGCTCGGAGCACGGCGAACTCCGGCCGCGCGCCTTCTGTCAGACAAAAACTAGACGTCTCCGACGTGATGGTATTGGTGTTGACCACGGGCGCGCTGCTGGCGCCGCCGCGCAGCTGTTTGGCTTCGGAATCGCCGACGTTGCGTAGCTCGACCCGGCGGTTATCGCCGTTTTCCGGGTCGTCCAGGTAAAGCAGATTGTTCTCGCCCATGCCCAGGCTGTACAGCCGCGCATCGCCCAGGCCGTATTTATCGGCAAGGTAGGCGCGAGCGCTGGCCGCGCGTTTTTCCGACAGGGACTGGTTGTAGCCGTTGCTGCCGACGCTGTCCGTATGGCCGATCGGGAGAAAATTGAAGCTTTTCAGTTGTTGGGAACTCAACGCCGTCCCCACGTTATTAAGTTGCTGGCGGGCCGCGGCGGTCAGTTTGGTGGAGTTGAACTCGAACTGGATGGTCAGGTCGATAGCCGGCCCGACGATACCCACCGAGGCCAGGCCGCGCTCGCCTTTGGGTGTCAACTGCGCGATCAGATCGTCGCTGGTGGCCAACTGGCCGGCAGTGGCCGACATTGACACGCACGCCGCCACGAATAGGGCGGCGCCCATAATCATTAAATTTGTCCGTTTCATATTCATTCACCCGGTCATGACGTTGTAGAAAATTCGTGCTCGTTGGAAATAAGGCGCACCACGCGTAACCGAACCCCGGCACCCTGGCCGGCGAAAATACACCGGCGGGTGACAGGGTGTTCTTGTGTCGGCTTTGTTACCCGCCGACGGGGTAATTACGAGACGTCCGGGCTCAGAACTTGCGGCGAAGTTCGAGGCGGACGCCCTTGATGTCTTTGTCCAAATCGCGAATGCCATACATGGCGTCGGCGCGCACAATCCACGCCTGGGAAATGGGCAGCTGATAGCGCAGGCCAAAGCCGTACTGGTCGCCCGGCGCCGGGCGGCCCACTGCGTTGTCGCCGCCCATGACCTGCACCGTCGCCATTTCCACAACGATCTGCTGGTCGAGAGCGAATAGGTATTCGATCCCAATGGCGCCGCCGTAGGTGTCGCGGCCGGTATCGTCGAGCTTGGGGAGGGCGGTTATGGCGTCGGTCTCGAAGTTGATGCCGGTGTTCTTGAGCAATCCGCGAGCCTGCTGACCAAGCCCCTGGGGCCGGTCGAAGCCGGCCCAAAGATTAAGGTAGGGCACCAGGGTGCTGGGCAAACCGGTGATCAACGAGTTCTCCACCAGCACCATGAAGCCGTCGGCGGTCTGCTGCTGGCCGGGGTCGTCCTGGCCGGTATTCCAGATCGCCCGGATGCTGTTGGAAATCCACGGCTCGTAACGCCGGGTGAAGGCCACTGTAAGGTTGTGGTAGTTGAAGTCATCGAGCCGGCCTTCGCCATCCGAATAGCCGTAGCCGAGCTCCAAATAGCCCTGCATGGTCTCCAGGTAGGCTGTAGCGCCGTAGGTATTGACGTTGTGATTGGCGATATTGCCGTCGGTGTCGATGAAGGCTTGGGAATCGACCTGGTCGAAGGCGCCGAAGAACGTCACGTCCATGTTGGAGATATCGAGTTCCGGGCTGTTCATAGCCGGGATCGCGGCGGCGGCGCCGATAAAGGCGTCCTCGAGCCAGATACCATTCTGCATGACCAGAGGCATGAAGCCGACCGCCACCGGCAGGTCCAGGCTGTTGTACTCACCGCTCAGGCCCTGGGAAATCGCGCCGATGTCGCCTTCGAAGAACAGGGTTTCGATATTGACGTTGAAGGCTGTATCGCCGCCTTCCTCGTCATCGCCGAAGAACTCTAGACGGGTAAACTGACCACCCCGGTCGAGGGGGCGCACGAACATGTGAATACGCTCGGTCGAGGTGATGCCAAGGTCGAAATCCAAATTCAGCCGGGTCGCGATCTGGCCGATCTCCGTGCCGCCGTTGTCGTTCCAGGCAACCGCGCTCTGCCAGTCGCCGTAGACGTAGAAATGGGGCGCCAGCGGGTTCTTGTCGCCGAGAAAGGTGCTCGGCTTCTGGAACGGGCCGCCGACATATATGTCGCGCCCGAGCTCAAGCAACGGACGCGGCGGATCAATGGCATATTTGCCGCCGTAAATCTCGACCTGGGCCTCGGGATCGTAGTCGCTGTCTTCGTAGGTGGGGTCCGGCCGGAAGTCTTCCGGATCATAAGGAACCTGGTTGACCCCTTCCGGAATGATCGGATCGGACGATGCTTCCGAGGCTGTTGCGGGAGTTGCACTGCCGGCTATTCCCAGGGCAACGGCGAGCACACCCGCCAAGGCGAATAGCCCCCAGTTCTTGTGCAAGCTATCGGGCGATTTCATAAAGTTGAGAATATCGCGCCTCACTGGTCGACCGAAAATTCGACGGCGTAGGGATGGATATCGATCATCCAGTCGTTCATGGATTGCTCCATTTCGGCTGTAGCGCCGACGAAGCGCATGAAATAGATCGGCTCAGCTCGGCTGCGCAGGCGTACCGCCAGCTTGTAGGTGCCGGCCTTGGTCATGACGTCCGCCGGCACCGTGTAGTTGGCGGCGCGGGAACTGAGCGGCGGCAGACTACGGCCCTCCATGCGCACGAACGGCGGATGGTTGATCACCGTGGTCGGCTGGGGCGCCGGTCTCAGGAACGGCCGTTGATCGACGTCGAAATTGACCGGCAGATACATTTCCCGGTCGGTTCCATTGACGTTGGTGG
>CAZYDR010000036.1:2710-32958 GCA_964645285.1 uncultured Alphaproteobacteria bacterium | reverse complement strand
GAATCCGGGTGCGGTGTCGTCAAATTACACGGTCATCTGGGCAATGCGGGTTGAATTGAGGTCATTAACCACGTTGTCACGTCACAGGCTTGGTCTCCGGGCCCGCCTGCTGCTAGTCTTCACCGCGCGAACACGCCGGCTCGATCCGAGCCGGTGTTATTGGTCATGAATTTGAGGGTATGTGGGACATGCAGGGCCGTGTAGGAGTCGAAATCGGTGGAACCTTTACAGATCTGGTGTGGCAGCGGGCCGACAACAGCCTGGTCACCCATAAGGTGTTGTCGACACCAGAGGCGATCCATCAGGCGGTAATGCAGGCCATCGCCGAGGCCGAGGTTGATTTGGCCGATACCCGCCATGTGGTTCATGGCTCGACGGTGGCGACCAACGCTTTGTTGACCCGCCGCGGCGCCTCCACGGGCCTGCTCACCACCAAAGGCTTTCGCGACGTCATCGACATCGGCACCCACGACCGCTCGGGCAATGTCTATGAAATCTTCTACCGCAAGCCCAAGGCGCCGGTTTCCAGGCGTACCATCCTTGAAGTCTCCGAGCGTATTCAGGCCGACGGGACCGTGGTCGAGCCCATTGATCTCGATGCCGCCTGGGACAGCGCCAAAACATTGATCGACGACGGCGTTACCGCCATCGCTATCTGTTTTTTGCACGCCCACCAGAACAGCGAACACGAGGCTGTTCTGGCGGCTCTGATCCGGGAACGCCGACCCGATATTTTTGTCACGGCAAGTCATGAGATTTCGCCGGAGTTCCGCGAGTACGAGCGCACCAGCACCACCGTGGTCAACGCCTTCGTCGGGCCGGTGGTGCGAACCTACATCAATGATCTCGATAACAGCCTGGGTGAACAGGGCTTTGCCGGCGCGTTGCAGATCATGCAGTCGAGCGGCGGCATCATGCCGGCCTCGGCGGCCGGCACCCACGCCGCGCGCATTCTGTTGTCGGGCCCGGCCGCCGGGGTTCGCGGCGCCATGTGGTTTGCCCGGCGCTCCGGTGTCGATAACGCGGTCACCATCGATATGGGCGGCACCAGCTCCGACGTCTGCCTGGCGCCCGGCCTCGAGCCCACATCGCGCCAGGAGATCAGTATCGACGGCCTGCCGGTGCGCTCGCCGGCCACGGATATCGTGACTGTCGGCGCCGGCGGCGGCAGCATAGCCCGGCTTGATCCCGGCGGCTTTCTCGAAGTCGGCCCGGCCAGTGCCGGCGCTTCACCCGGTCCGGCCTGTTACGACGGGGGCGGCGAGGCGCCGACGGTGACGGACGCCCAGGTGGTCGCCGGCATCCTGCGGCCCGAGCGTTTTCTCGGCGGCCGCATGACCCTGCGCAGCGATTTGGCCGAGGCGGCCATCGCAAGCATCGGTCTCGACGTGCCGGCGGGCCAGGCTGCGGACAGCGTGTTGCGCATGGTCAACAACAACATGGCGGCGGCGTTGCGCCTGGTCTCCACCGAACGCGGCATCGACCCGCGGGAGTTCGTGCTTGTCGCCTATGGCGGCGGCGGTCCGCTTCACGGTGCCATGGTCGCCGAAGAGGTAGGCATCCACAAAGTGCTGGTGCCGTGGGCGCCGGGACTGTCATCGGCCTTCGGCCTTTTGGTCGCCGACCCCACCGTCGATCTGGTGCGAACCAACATTCACGTGGTCGACGACGACACCCTGGGCGCCGCCGTGGTCGAGGAGCTTCGCGCCGAGGCTCTGGACGCCGCCCGGCGCTTCGGTGTCGACGAAGACAAATGCGAGGTGCGTCTCGCCCTCGATCTACGCTATGCGGGACAGGCTTACGAGCTGACCGTGTGGTTCGATGAAATGCCGGCCGACGCGGCATCCATTCGGACGGCGTTCTCCGAGGTTCACGCCACCCGATACGGCTATGCCCGGGAGCAATTGCCGGTCGAGGCGGTGAATTACCGAATTCGCGCGGTACAGAAGATCGACGCCAATCTGTTGCCGCCAATGCCTGACAGCAGCGCCCAGCCGGTCCTGTCCCAGGGCGAAATCAGCCTCGGCGGCGGTACGGTCACGGCGACCTTCGCTGATCGTGGCAGTCTGCCCCCCGGCTTCGAACTCATGGGCCCGGCGGTCATCGAAGAACCCACCGCGACCATCGTGGCCCCTGCCGGCTGGCGGGTGAGGGTGCTTGAGACCGGCGACATCATGATCGAACACGTGGCCGATTGATGCGCAATCTGGATCCCACTTCCATAACCATTATCGCCCGTGGCCTTCACGCCGCGGCGGCGGAGATGGGCGCTAATCTGGTGCGCTCGGCGTTCTCGACCGTGGTTCGCGAGGCGCAGGACTGTTCGACGGCGCTTATCGACATCAACGGCAACGTGGTCGCCCAGGCGGATATGATTCCGGTGCAGACAGCGGCCATCGGGATTTCCTTCAAGGAATCCATGAAAGCCTTGGCCATTCCCCGCATCGAGCCGGGCTACGCCATCCTCATGAACGATCCCTATTGTGGCGGCCAGCATCTAAACGACCTGATCCTGTTCACGCCGATCTACCATGACGGCGAGCTGTTGGGCTATTCCGGCTCGACCGCCCATCACCTGGACATTGGCGGCGGCGTCGCGGGCGTCAACGCGACCGCCACCGAATTGCTTCAGGAGGGGCTGGTCTTCCCGCCGACCCTGTTCGAAATCGCGCGGGACTGGAACGGCGGCCTGCTCGAGAGCTTCCTGGCTGCCAATGTACGGACGCCGGAACTTTCCATCGGCGATATGAACGCCCAGTTCGCGGCCAACTACACCGGCGAGCAGCGGCTTTGCGAGCTGGCCGACAAATTCGGCGCCCACGGTGTTCGCCAGGCCGTGGCCGAGGTCCAGGACTACAGTGAGCGCCGTATGCGCGCCGCTTTCGAACGTATTCCCGACGGCACCTACAAGGGCGAAGCCTTCATCGACCAGGATGTGTTCGATCCTAACCCGATCCATATCGCCGTCGAATTGCGGGTCGAGGGCTCGGACATTTGGATGGACTTCGCCGACACCGACCCGCAACTCAAGAGCATGTTCAATTGCCCGGTGACGTCGGCCCATGCCGCCGCCTTCGCCGCCATGCGCAGCATCATCCCGGACAAGGACCTGCCGTCCAACGATGGCTGTAACCGGCCACTTCACCTCTCATTCGCCAAAGGCACGCTGCTTAATCCTCACCGGCCGGCGGCGGTGCGCGCCCGCATGACCTCCGCCTACCGCACTTTCGACGCGGTCCACGATGCGTTGTCCAAGGCCATGCCTGACTGGGTGCCGGCCCAGGGCTACAACTGCACCACGGCGTTCTATATCTGGCAGCGCCGCAAGGATTGCCGCTACCGCATCTTCGTCGATATTCTGGGCGGCGGTTATGGCGCCGGCCGGAACTACGACGGCGAGAGCGCGGTGGCCAATATTCTGGGCAACTGCCGCAATACGCCGGTCGAATCCATCGAGCAGATCCATGACCATTTGCGCATCCGCAGCTACGCCATGCTGCCTGATTCCGGCGGCGCTGGCGAGTGGAGCGGCGGCCTCGGCATGTGCCGCGAGTTCACGGTCCTGGAAGACGATGTGGTACTCAATCTCTACGCCGACCGCTTCAAGTTCGCGCCTCAGGGCTTTCATGGCGGCGAGCCGGGAAACAAGGGTAGCCTCTCGGTGATTCGCGGCGACCAGATCATACCCTTGGGGGCAACGGCGGAATTCGCCCTTGAGCGCGGTGACGTGGTGCGCCTCGCCGTGGGCGGTGGCGGCGGTTTCGGCGACCCCAGCCAGCGGCCCCGCGAAAAAATCGAGCGCGACATCGATGATCAACGCATTACACTTGACCATGCGGCCGAGGCGTACGGCTATCAGCCGGGCCCGGCCCACTAAAAAACGCGAGGATGGAATCATGAGCAAATTGGATGCAACCACCGTCGCCATTATCTCCCGTGGACTTCACGCCGCGGCCGAGGAAATGGGCGCCAATCTTATACGCTCGGCCTTCTCCACGGTGGTGCGTGAAGCCCGCGATTGCTCCACCGGGTTGCTCGACCCTGGCGGCGACGTGGTCGCCCAGGCCGAAATGATCCCCATGCAGACGGCGGCGTTGTCGATGTCGTTCAAGGCGGCGAGGGACAGGCTCGAACTGTCGAACGTGGCGCCGGGTCAGGCGATCATCATGAACGATCCCTATCACGGCGGGCAGCACCTCAACGACCTAATCCTGTTTACCCCGATCTTCTTCGACGGCGTGCTGCTCGGCTGGGCCGGCTCAACCGCCCATCACCTGGACATCGGCGGCGGCAGCGCCGGGGTCAACACCCGCGCCACCGACCTGATCCAGGAGGGACTGGTGCTGCCGCCGATCCTGTTCGACATCGAGCGCGACTGGAACGGCGGCGCCATCGAGACCATCCTGGCGGCCAATATCCGCACCCCGGAAATCGGCGTCGGCGACATGAACGCTCAGTTCGCCGCCAACTACATCGGCGCCGAGCGGGTCAGTGAACTGTGTCGCAAATACGGTACCGAGGGCCTGTGGCAGGCGATGGCCGAGGTCAAGGACTACAGCGAGCGCCGGGTGCGCAGCGGCATTGAGGAAATCGCCGACGGCACCTACAGCGGCGAGGCACGCATCGACGAGGACGTCTTCGATCCCAATCCGGTGAACATCAAGGTCGGGGTTACGATCAAGGGTTCGGATGTCTGGATGGATTTTGCCGGTACCGACCCGCAGATCAAAAGCATGTTCAACTGCCCCATATCGTCGGCCCACGCGGCGGCCTTCGCGGCTATCCGCTGCATCATACAGGATAAGGACATTCCGGCCAACGACGGCTGCAACCGCTCACTCCACCTGACATTCCCCAAGGGCAGCGTGCTCAATCCCAACCCGCCGGCGCCGGTGCGCGCCCGTATGACATCTGCCTACCGCGCCTTCGACGCCATCCACATGGCGCTGTCGAAGGCGGCGCCCGACCGGGTGCCGGCCCAGGGCTACAACTGCACCACCGCGCTCTACTTCACCCAGCAGCGCAAGGACGGCACCTTCCGGGTGCTGGCCGACATTCTCGGCGGTGGCTACGGCGGCTGTCACGACTACGACGGCGCCGACGGGGTCGACTGTATTCTTAGCAACTGCAGCAATACGCCAATCGAATCCATTGAGCAGGTCCATCCCCACCTGCTGCTCAAGAGTTACGGCCTACTGCCTGACACCGGCGGTCCCGGTGAATGGCGCGGCGGCCTCGGCTTTCGCCGCGAGGTCGAAATCGTCGAGGAGGGGGTGTTCTTCAACCTCTATACCGACCACTTCAAGTTCGCCCCCGGCGGCGTCCACGAGGGCCAGTCCGGCGCCAAGGGTAAGCTTTCGGTGCTGCGCGGCGACGATATCGTTGATCTCGGGCCGAACACCCATTTCGATTGCCAGGTCGGCGATATCGTACGCCTCAGCGTCGGCGGCGGCGGCGGCTTCGGCGACCCCAAGAAGCGGCCCCGTGAAGCGGTCGAACGCGACATCGAGGACGGCCGCATCACCATGACTCATGCACAGAAAATGTACGGCTACGCGGACGCGGCAGCCGAATAAAAGGAAGATTACAATGACTGAATCCATTGCGGCGGTGGCCACCGTTCAGGTCGATAATGAGTTGACCCAGGTGACCGAATGGCGGTTCGCGCCGGGGGCGACCACCGGTTATCACACTCATGAGCACGATTACGTCATTGTGCCGCTCTACACAGGCAAGCTGGAGCTAACCGGTCCCGATGGTGTGACCATCGGCGATCTGACGGCCGGCACGTCGTACTACCGCGAGGCCGGCATCGAGCACGACGTTAAGAACATCAACGACCACGAGTTCGCCTTCGTCGAGGTCGAGTTTAAATCCACTAGCATCGTAAGTGACGCCGACCTTACGCAAGCCCAGGGCGGTCAGCGATCTGGTTGAGACCATTCGCAAGGTCCACATAATCCTCTAGGCCTTGCTGGCGTTTCTCGTCGTGGTGGGCAGGGATGGAGAACCGGATAGATCATCCCGTCGCGATGACGGCTTTGCGCCCCGGCGCCGGGCTCAAGATGCATGATGTCCGAGAAATTAAGCTGATATCGGGCGCCGTGGGGCAACAGGATACGATCGGCAATGGCACATACGGTGGGATGGGTCATCAGTTCGCGCGCCGTCGTCTGGAACGTTCGCCGAGGAATAGGGTGTGGCCTAACTGTGCTGCCTCGATATGGTGCGCCAGTTCTTCGCGCGCCCGGGCCGCGAGAATGGTGCCAGTTCCTCAATGATCACATGACCGCACTCGGCGATGGACGCGGCAACATCATCGGCATCGCTATTCGGGGTCACGATGTTAAGACTGGTCATGGGCTACTCCAAGGAATCGAGTGGGAAGATTGGTCGCCGTACGTGTTCGAATTTGAGCTGGCCATAATCCGAGGTGCAGACTCCGACGCCGGCACATTCGATGACTTCGCGGGCAATGGGTTTGAACCCGGCCTGCCAGTGCACCCGGCTTTTCAGTATCAGAAAACGCTTGGCCAGAGGATCGATACCGAGGCTTAGAAAGCCGGCGATGTCGTTGGGTTCCTGGTGGCGGGTGATGACGACGATCTCAACTCTCCCGATGTCGAACACCACGGTCGGCCCCATGTCCATGAGCACGCCCTTGGCCATGGGACCCTGATTGCGGTACTTACCGTCGGTAATGGTTTTTACCGTACCGGTTACTTCCAGGGCCGGGCTTGGCGCCGCCAGGGCCGGCATGGGGATCTTGCCGCCGAGCGAGACAGTCATCTGGGCGCCTTCACCGGCGGCGATCATCTGCGTCACGGCGGCGGGATCGTGGATCGCGAAGGCAGCCACGTTGTCGAGGCCCTGGCGCAGGATTTCACCGAGAACCACCGTGGTGTCCATGGTGCCACCCGAGGCGGCGTTGTCGAAATGATCGAGCAGGACGACAGGACCCTCGGTGACCTGACGGGCACGGACGATGGAGTTCTCAAGGGGTTCGAGCTTGTAGACGAAGTCCCGGCGAGCGTGCCAGGCCATGTTCAGCAACTCGTCGCGCCACATCTCGGCTAGGGCCATGTCACCGTCGGTTACGACCACGGCGCTTAAGCCCGCGTTGCTGATGTCGGCGTGGGGGAAGCCAACGAACAAGGAGGCGCAGAGCGCGCCTGCTGCTTCCATCTTCCGGGTCCGGGCCTGGAGCGCGCTGTTGGGATAATCGTCGCTGCCCTGGCGCATGACGTGTGGCAGCATGGGCCGGTTGCCCCAGGCCATAGTCGGCCGCACATCGCCCTTGATCATTCGCAGTAGGGTCTTGCCGGCGCGCTCGGCGGTCTCGTAGGTGTCGATATGGGGATAGGTCTGATAGCCGGCGATGACGTCCGCATGTTGGGCGATAGCCGGATACATGTTGGTGTGCATATCAAGGGACACGCCGATGGGCAGGTTTGGCGCGATAGTTCGCAGGCGGGCGAGCAGGGCGCCTTCGCCGTCCTCCAAGCTCTCGGTGACCATAGCGCCGTGGAGGTCGAGCATGATGCCGTCCAACCCGCGCGCCATTTCAATCTCGACGGCGGCGCAGATGGTATCGCTGATGTGATTGTAGGCCACGTCCTCCACCGGACCGCTGGGCCAGGCGCCGGCGGCGATGGGGATAATGATTTCGGCGCCTTCCGCCTCGGCCAAATCGATGAAGGCACCAATGCCACTACCCGTGTCCTTGAAGGCGTCATAGGCGTCGCTGCCGGTGGGCAGCCTGGTGCTACCCCGGACAAAACGGCCGAGCGGCGTCGGCACCGGCGAGAACGTGTTTGTCTCGTGCTTCATCATGGCGATCAGCAGACGCATGGCAATTTCCTTCCTCCTTGATCCTGAATTGAGGATTGCCTGAATCGGGTGTCATGGCCACAGAATTTTGATTGCTCCTTTGGCCGTGCTATCGTCGCTGTAAATCGGTCGGGTATGGAGAAGACAGGTAATGAGCAGCGACGGGACCGGCGCGCTGGGCGCCAAGCGCCTGGCGTTCGAGAATTTTCCGATTATCGACATCGATGGGTTATTCAGCGACCTGTCGGCGGACCGTCAGCAGGTGGCCGACTTAGTCGGCGAGGCCTGCCGCAATGTGGGATTTTTCTATGTGCGGAATCATCGCATTCCCGATGCGGCGATTGCTGATGTCCGCAATGCCATGGCGAGCTATTTTGCCCAGCCCCTCGAAGAGAAGATGAAGCTGGATATCAACCAGATTCAGCGTCGTCACGGCTATGTGCCCCTGGGCGGTCTCTATGCCGACCCGACGGCACGGCCCGATATACAGGAGGGTTTCGAACTCTCCCTTGAGCTACCCGCCGATGATCTGATTTGTCGCGAGGGCAATATCATGATGGGGCCCAACGTCTGGCCCGACCAGATGTCCAGCTTCCAGCCTGCGACTTACGGCTACTTCGAACGAGCCGTTTATCTCGGTTATGTACTGTTCAAGGCTTTCGCCATGGCCCTGGGGATCGATGAGAATTTCTTCGAGGACAAGATCAACAAGCCCATGGGCCAGCTCCGCCTGATCCATTATCCGATACGCGAAGGACCGGTAACCGCCGATCGCATCGGTATTGGCGCCCATACGGACTACGAGTGTTTCACCATCCTGTGGCAGGACGAGGTGGGCGGTCTCCAGGTCGGTAACCGCGACGGTGACTGGATCGAGGCGTCGCCCATTCCCGGTACCTTCATCATCAATGTGGGCGACATGATGATGCGCTGGTCCAACGACCAGTTCGTCTCAACACCCCATCGGGTGATTAACAACTCGAGCCGCGAGCGTTATTCAATGCCGTTCTTTTTCGGCGCTAATTACGACACCGTAGTCGAGCCCTTGGCGAAATGCTGCGGGCCGGATAACCCGCCCCGTTATCCGCCGACCCGGACCGGCTGGTGGACCAACAGCATGATCACGGACGCTTACGAATACCGCAAATACTACCGCGGTAAAATTCCCGATCCTGAGCTCTCCGGGTAAGATCGTGACCATAGTTTCACCACCTGATGACGTTGCCGCCACCCGGGCGAGCCGCGTTCGCGATACCAAGATCGTCGGGCTGGTCAGCGGCGGCCATTTTTTCAGCCATTTCTATACCCTGGTACTGCCGCCGTTATTCCCGCTGCTCAAGATGGAATTTGGCGTCAGTTACGCGGAACTCGGGCTTCTGGTCAGCGCCGGTAGTCTCGCGTCGGGTCTCGCCGTTTTACCGGTCGGTTTTATGGTCGACCGTTTCGGGCCCGTCATGCTTCTGGTTGCCGGACTCGCCGTCGAGGCGATGGCAACCTTGCTCATGGGATTCTCATCGACCTACGGCATGTTGTTGGCTTTGACCATTCTCACAGGTCTTGGCAACAGCGTCTTTCATCCCGCCGACTACACCATTTTGTCCGCCGTCGTGCGTTACGAATGGTTGGGCCGAGCTTTCAGCGTTCATACCTTCGCCGGCCATTCGGGCTGGGCGGTGGCGCCGCTCATGATGGCCGCCTTCGCCGTGGCCTTTGGTTGGCGTAACGGATTGATCGCCTTCGGTCTGGTGGGGTTGGTCATGGCGGTGGTGATCTTTATCAACCGCGATGTCTTGCGCCAGGCCAAACCGTCTGAAGAAGAGTTCTCCAGCGACGGCGGCCCGAAAAGCCTCCGTTTGCTTATGCAATGGCCGATCCTGACGTGCTTTCTGTTTTTCGTGCTTATCGCCATGGCGTTGCTGGGTATGGAAGCCTTCATGGTGTCGGCCTTCGTCAAGGATCGCGGGGTCAGCCTGTCGGCGGCCAATCTGGCGCTCACGGCGATGTTTACCGGCAGCGCCCTCGGCGTCCTGACCGGCGGAATCATTGCCGATCACATGCAGCGCCACAGCCTGGTCACTGCTATCGGTCTGGGGATAGCGGCAACGTTGATCGCGGTCATCGGGGCATCGGCCCTGCCAATCGCCGGTCTCACGGCGATTATCGCCGTGGCCGGGTTCGCCAGCGGCACGGTAGCGCCGTCGCGGGATTTGATCGTTCGCTCGGTGACGCCCGAGGGATCGACCGGCAAGGTCTTCGCCTTCACCTCGGTAGGCCTCGATGTAGGCGGTGTCACGGCGCCGCTATTTTTCGGTTGGATCATGGACTATTTCGGTAGTCAGTGGGTCTTCTGGTTGGCATCTATGATCATGGTTTGCGCCATTGCCACGGTGTTCGGCATCCGGCCGCCGCGCGGTCCCAAGGCCCAGGGAAAAACTTAGAAGGGGGTCGTCATGACCACTATCGTTCGCGGTAAATGGGTGATCGTCGGTGGCGCTGATAACGATCCAGTGCTATCCGATGGCGCGGTTGCCATTGAAGGCGACGTCATTGCCGAGGTCGGAGCGTGGGGTGCCATACGCGTAAAACACGCGGGCGCCGAGGTGCTTGGCTCAGCCGATGCGGTAGTGCTGCCAGGACTTATCAACACCCATCATCACGGCGCGGGGCTGGCCACGGTCCAGGAGGGCGTCTGGGACGATCTGCTGGAGCCCTGGATCCTCGATCATGCCCGCCAGCGGCCCCGCGACGGGCGCCTCGACGTGCTGCTCAGCGCCGCCCGACAATTGCGCTCAGGCGTCACCACCGTGGTCGACGTCCATTCCGGCGGCGACAGCGCCGAGGGCTATAGCGATACCGTGCGCGCCAAGCTTGCCGCCTATGACCAGACCGGCATGCGTGTCGCCTTCACACCCGGCTATCGGACGCAGAGCCATATCGTCGCCGGCGCCGGTGAAGACGAGAAATTCATCGCCTCACTGCCTGACGAGGCGCGTGCTCACGCCGAAGCCATGATGCCGGCGCTCGGCCATATGAGTGAAGACGATTACATGGCGATCATGGATGATATCCACGGCGCCTATGCCGACAATCCACGGGTCGACATCTGGTTCGGCCCACCGGGTCCGCAATGGGTTTCCGACGAATTCATGCAGCGCATGGCCGAGCGTGCAGGGACGTGGAACAGCAACATTCAAACCCACGTCAACGAGTCCTATTACGAGAAACTTCATGGGATACGTTTCTATGGTAAACCCACGGTGTGCCATCTGCGCGACCTCGGGGTGCTGTCGCCGCGCTTCTCGATCGCCCACGGAGTGTGGCTGACCGATGAGGAGATTACCGTGCTCGCCGAGACCGGTGCGGCAGTCAGCCACAACCCGAGTTCTAACCTGCGCCTGCGGGCCGGCATCGCGCCGCTCAACGCCCTGCTCGCCGCCGGGGTGACCACGGCCATGGGCATGGACGGCACCACCATCAACGACGACGACGACATGTTCGCCGAGATGCGCCTCGCCATGCGCCTGGCGCGCACGCCAAGACTGGGTGCGCCGGCGACGAATCCCACCCAGGTGTTCCACGCGGCAACAACCGGCGGTGCCAGGCTGTTGCGCAAGGAGACCAGCCTGGGACGGCTCGCGACCGGTTTTGCTGCCGATGTGGTGCTCGCCAACAGCCGAGCCATGACCTTTCCCTGGGTCGCCCCCGATGTTGATGCTCGCGAGCTGGTATTGATGAAGCTCGGTGCCAGGGACGTGGAGACCGTACTGGTCGGCGGCGACGTCGTGCTGAGCGGTGGCCGGCCAACCCGTATAGACGTGGAGGGCGTCGGACAGGAACTCGCCGAGCACTTGGCCGCGGCGCCGGAGCCGGAGGTGGGAAGGCGCAGGATCGAAGCTTTGAAATCCCATCTGGTTGCATGGTATCAGGACTGGGAAACGCCCCAACCGACGCCCTACATCAGTTACAATTCGCAAGACTGAGGAGTTGGGTAATGAGGCTCAACGCTGAAGCAGGGAGACGGTCAATGCAGGAACACGTAACAACAAAGCGAATGGGAGGACGCGACACCCGGCGTGCGCGCCGACAGGAGGAGACGTCGGCCAAGGTCGTCGAGCCGGGGCTTAGCGGCGGCACCTACCGGCCGCTCAGCGACCGCGATATCGAACGCATTCACTACACCGCGCTCGATGTACTCGAGAACATCGGCATGGCGAGCCCGATCCCGATCGTGGTCGAACATGCCCTGGCCAAGGGTTGCCGCATGGACGACGGGGGTCGCTTGCACTTCCCCCGTGGCCTAGTCGAGGACGTCATTGCCACCACGCCGAAGGAGATGGTCAGTTACGCGCGCGATCCCGACTACGACAACGAAATCAGCGGTGAGCGAGTCCATTTCGATCCCGGCGGTGAATCCGTGCGCACCCTCGACATCGAGACCGGCCGCTACCGGCCATCGACCCTGGTCGATCTCTACGACTTCTCCCGTCTGGTCGACCGCCTCGAACACCTCCACAACTTCTCGCGCGTGGTCGTCGCCACCGACATCGAAGATAACTTCACGGCCGACATCAACTCCATATACGCCAGTATCGCAGGCACCGCGAAGCATGTCGGCATCGGCTTTGCCGACGCCGCCCATATCGACGCCGCCGTCGAGTTCCTCGACCTCGTCGCCGGTGGTGAAGGCCAGTATATGAAGCGGCCGTTCTGCAGCACCGGCGGGTGTCCGGTGGTGTCGCCGTTGGCGTTCGGCGCCGACAACAGCGAAGTCTGTGTCGCCGGGCCGCGGCTGGGTACCGGCGTTGGCGTGGTCATCGCGCCCCAGGCTGGCGCCACCTCACCGGCGGCTCTGGCGGGAACCCTGGTCCAGACCATCGCCGAGACCCTCGGCGCGTTGCTCATGGTCAATCTGGTCAACCCCGGCTTTCCGGTCTTTTTCGGACCCTGGCCGTTCGTCTCCGACCTGCGCACCGGGGCCTTCTCGGGCGGTGGTGGCGAGGAGGCCGTGCTCAGTGCCGCGGCGGCGCAGATCGGCAATTACTACGGTCTGATGACGTCCGTTGGCGCCGGCATGAGCGACGCCAAATGGCCCGACAACCAGGCCGGTTACGAGAAGGGGGTCAGCGTCGCCTTGGCTGCCCTTGCTGGCGCCAACTCAGTGTCGGAAACAACCGGCATGACGGCTAGCCTAATCGGTTGTTCGTTCGAATCCATGGTCATTGACAACGACATGCTGGGCATGATCCAGCGCACCCTGCGGGGAATCGAGGTGACCGATGAAACCCTGTCCTACGACGTCATCAAACAGGTCGTCGAAGGTCCCGGCCATTACCTCGGCCACCCCCAGACTCTAGACCTGATGGAGACCGAATACCTCTATCCCTTAATTGGCGACCGCACCAGTCCGGACGAGTGGGAAGAAGCCGGTCGGCCCGACATCGTCGATCAGGCGCGGGCGCGGGCGCGGGCGCTACTGTCGAGCCACTATCCGGAATACATCACCCCCGGCGTGGACACGGCGCTTCGCGAGCGTTTTCCCATTCTCCTGCCACGTGAGGTCATGAGCGCCGACAACGGCCGTTGGTGAGGAAGGTCAGTGGCGCCGGGCTTGGACCAGCAGGCCATTGATGGTCTTCTCGCCGAGCAGTTTGCAGGCCTCAAGCCGGTGGAGGCCTTCGACCAGAACGTAGCGTTTGCCGTCCGCGCGCACCATGATGGGGGTGCGCTGGCCTTCCTCAATCATGCTCTCGGCGATCTCCTCGACAGTCTTGGGATCGAGGGTGCGGCGCCGTTTGACCGGCACGTAAATGTCGACGGTGTTGAACTTCTGCTCTTCAAGCATGGGCACGGCGTATCCTTCTCCGATTCAGGGTCACTCTAACATTCCGCGCGACCAAAACCTATGCCTTGCGGCGGCTCTCCGTGGCGGTGAGAATGCGTATCAAACGATGCCTCAATTGCCGAGTGAATCCGATCCAGTTTTCGTCTGTCGTCTTTTCGCGAAAGGAAGCTGCCAATGTCTGCCGTGAGCGAGTTTGAATACCGCTACAATATGACCATCAAGACATTTCCGTCCCATGCCGAGCCGGCCTTCGAGAACGCCGCGCAACAGCAGAAAATCTGGGGCCGGAGTTGGGGCTGTGACAACGACGTCGGGCGCCTACGTAAGGTCTTGATGCACCGCCCCGGCGATGAGTTGAAGATTATCGATGCGAGCAAAAGGCTCAAGCAACTCGGCTCCTATGGCGATGCCGAGGGAGAAACCTGGTACTGGCGTGGCGATGTCATTTCCTCGATCGAGGAGCAACAGGCGCAACACGATGCCCTGACCGATGCACTGCGCAAGGAAGGCGTCGAGGTGGTGCTGCTGAAACGCTGCGCGCCGGGCCGCCACAAGTCGATCTACACCCGCGACTCCTGCATTGGTGTCAAGGGCGGCGCCATCGTTACCCGTCTCGGTCCAATCGTGCGCCGCGGCGAGGAGGCGCCGGTGAGCGAAACCCTGGCTTCGATCGGCATGCCGATCCTGCGCACAATCCACGGCACCGGAATCATGGAAGGCGGCAGCTTCGTCTGGCTCAATTCGAAAACAGCCGTCATCGGCCGCTCAAGCCGGGTCAACGCGGAGGGCACGCGCCAGGTCGAGGAAGTGCTCAACGCCCAGGGTGTCGAACTATTGATTGCCGATCTCACCGGTTACCGCCTGCACATCGACGGCATGCTGGTGATGATCGATGTCGATACGGCGATCATCAATCCAACCCAACTGCCCTTCTGGTTCCTTGAGAAGCTCAAGGAAATGAAGATGAAAACCATCGAAATCCATCCCGACGACAATGTCGGGCTGGTCAATTGTCTGGCGGTCGCGCCCGGCCGCGTGGTGATGCAGACCGGGTTGTCGCCGCGCACCGCCGACACAATGGATAAGAACGGCATTGAGATCGTGCAGGTGGATTACGAAAAAGTCATGCTCGGCGGCGGCGGCATCCATTGCTCGACATCGCCACTGGTGCGCGATTCGGTCTACTGAAGTCTGATCGGACGTAATCGAGGATTGAGAGGGCGAAGCAATGGCGCGGATTGCAATTGGCGGCTTCCAGCACGAAACCAACACCTTCGCACCGGTGCTGGCGACCTTTGAGGATTTCGAGCGGCACGACGGGTGGCCCGGACTGACGCGCGGCCCTGGTATTATCGACGCGGTCGCTGGCATCAACATTCCCATCACCGGCTTCATCACCGCGGCCAGGGACAATCACGACCTGGTACCCATGGTCTGGTGTTCAGCCGAGCCGTCGTCCTTCGTCACCCGCGACGCCTTCGAGCGCATCACCGCCATGCTGTGCGACGACCTTGCCGCCCATGGTCCGTTCGACGCCGTCTATCTCGATCTTCACGGTGCCATGGTGGCCGAGGATTACCAGGACGGCGAGGGCGAAATCCTGCGCCGGGTGCGTCAGGTCGTGGGCGATGGCATTCCGGTGGTCGCCAGCCTCGACCTCCACGCCAACGTCACCGAGGGCATGGTGGAACATGCCTCGACCCTGTCGATCTATCGCACCTACCCGCATATCGATATGGGGCCCACCGCGGCCCGCGCCAGCGCTCTGCTGGATCGCATCCTGGCTGGTGAGCACTTCGCCAAGGCATTTCGCAAGGCACCGTTCCTGGTGCCCCTGACCGCCCAATGCACCGACTTCGAGCCCAACCGGTCGCTCTACCAGCGGGTCAGGGAGATGGCGGTGAGCGCCGCGGCGGGTATCGACCTGGCCCTCGGATTCCCGCCCGCGGACATTCTCGAGTGCGGTCTCGGGGTGGTGGCCTACGACAGCGATCGGGGCCGGGCCGACAGTACCGCCAATGATCTGTTCGCGGCCCTGCTCGAGGCCGAAACAGTGTTCGACAATCCTATCGTCAAGGCCGACGAGGCGGTGTGGCGGGCCATGGCCAACGGGGCCGGTGGGCCGGTGGTGCTGGCCGACGCCCAAGACAATCCCGGCGCCGGCGCTAGCTCTGACACGGTGGGTCTGATGGACGCTCTGGTCAGGGGCGGCGCCCAGGGCGCGGTACTGGCCATTCTGGACGACATGGAAGTAGCGGCCAAGGCCCATAATCTGGGCGTCGGCGCCAGTTTCGACGGTGACCTCGGCGGCAAGTCGGGCCTGCCGGGGCAAAGCCCCTACAGCGGGCGGTTCCGCGTCGATGCCCTGGGCGACGGCTGTTTCACCTGCTCCGGCGAGATATATCGCGGCACCATCACCAACCTCGGTCCCATGGCGTTGCTCCGTATCGAGGACGGCGCGTCAGATGTGCGGGTGATCGTCGGCAGTAGCCGTTTTCAATGTCTCGATCTGGCGATTTTTCGCCACCTTGGGATAGAGCCCACCGAACAGAAAATCCTGGCGGTGAAAAGCTCGGTCCATTTCCGCGCCGACTTCGACCCCATCGCGGCCGAGACCATCGCGGTCGAGGCGCCGGGCTGCAATCCCTGCCGCCTCGAAGGGTTGGATTATCAGAATCTGCGGGACGGTGTGCGCCTCGGCGCCATGGGGCCGGTCTTCAGCCGCGGCACATAAGGAAGCAGTTATGCAAGCCAATCGAATCGATCTTTATAGCGATACCCAGACCCGGCCCACCGACGCCATGCGCAAGGCCATGGCCGAGGCCCCGGTGGGCGACGAGCAGCGCGGCGAGGATCCCAGCGTCAACCAGCTCTGCACCATGACCGCCGAGCTGCTGGGTAAGGAGGCGGCGGTGTTCCTACCCTCGGGCACTATGTGCAACGAGATCGCCATCCTGCTCCATTGCCGCCCGGGCGACGAGATCATTGCCGATCAGACGGCTCATATCATCAATGCCGAGGGCGGTGGCCCGGCGGCGTTTGCCGGTGCTCTGATGCGGCCGCTTGACGGTGCGCGGGGCATCTACACCGCCGACCAGGCCGAAGCGGCAATCCGCGACAAGGGGCGCTACACCCCCAACAGCCGCATGATCGAGGTCGAGCAGACGTCGAACTTCGGCGGCGGTACCATATGGCCGTTGGCCGCTATTGAATCCGTCGCCGAGGTCGCCCGGCGACACGATCTGGCACTGCACATGGACGGCGCCCGCATGCTCAACGCCGTGGTGGCGTCAGGTGTTGCAGCGAAAGACTACGCGGCAACCTTCGACAGCTTGTGGATTGACCTGAGCAAAGGCCTCGGCTGTCCCGTGGGCGCGGTGCTGGCGGGCTCGGCGGATTTCATCGATCGGGCCTGGCAGTGGAAGCAGCGCATGGGCGGCGCCATGCGCCAGGCCGGCATTATCGCCGCCGCCGGCGTCCATGCCCTCGAGCATCACGTGGATCGCCTGGCCGAAGACAACGACAATGCCCGCCACTTCGCCGACCTCATCGCCGAGGCGCCGGGCATCTCCATCGACCCCGAAACCGTGGAGACCAATATCGTGTTCTTCGATGTGGCCGGGGCGGAACAATCAGCCCCGGCCATTGCCGAAGGTCTCGCCGGTCATGGCGTGCGCATCGGCCCCATGGGCGAGAACACCATGCGTGCGGTCACCCATATCGACGTGGATCGGGCGATGATCGAAGAGGCGGCGGGGGCCCTGCGCGCCGTGGTGACCGGCGCCTGATCCGGTCAGGCCGCCTTGCTGGCCCGCTGGTTGAAGGCGGCGATGATTTCGTCGCTTTGGCGCCGCGCGCCGGTTTGCAGGTATTCCATGGCGTCGAGGGCGGCGTCGTGGCGGTAGTCGCTTGAGCCGCCGGTGCAGTCCTCGATCACCCGAGTGTAATAATCGCTCTGATGGGCGTCGGCGAAGGTGTAGTGGACGCAGACGTCGGTCAGTCCACCCATGAGGATCAGGGTGTTGGCCTTGAGGCTACGGAGCAGGATTTCCAGCTCGGTGCCGAAGAAGCACGAATAGCGCCGCTTGACGATGTGAAACTCGTTGTCGCCCTCAGGCCGGATATCCGGGTGAAGTTCGGTTGAGGCCCAGTCCTCGTGGCAGTGGACATTCTCGACGCCGTCGAGCTCGCGGCCGAAATCGACCATGCTGCGGCGGTGGACTTCCTGGAAGAAGATGATCGGAATGCCGGCGGCCCGCGCTGCGTCAATCACCAGGCGCGCCCGGCGGACCCGTTCGTCGGCGCCTTCCATGTGAGGGATGCCCGGATCGCCGCCCTGAATATCGACACTTATGAGGACGGGTTGGCCTTCGATCATTTCAGGCATGGCGCGGGCTCCTGGGGTGACGGTGACCCTAGGTATTAGCCACAACGGCGGGCATGGTCAATTGATGACGAATTCATAGACCAGGTAGAGCGGCATCAGAACCAGTCCGGCCAGGGCCGCGACCAACTGCAGAACGAAGAACATCCCGACGATGCCCTTACGGACCTTCGCCAAATACCCCTGTGCCGTTTATTCGGCTTTTTGGGCCGGTAGTAGACTGTTTTTCCACCGGATACAGGCAGCTGATCATCCGCAACTCGTTGCGTTGAACCGACCATCATCTTCCCCGATTCGAATGAGGAAAATACCACTATTCAAATTGAAGACCAAGAGCCATGGACACGATATAGCTGTGCGCGGTGCGGCTCGGTCCGCTGGTTGTCAGACTCCCAAGGCCTTCGCGATGGCATTACAGGCGCGGAATATATTGTCGTCCAGCGCCTCGTCAACCGCATTGGGGTGGGACGACTGCTTGGCGAAGACCATGCCCGAGGACGGATCCACATAGACCGTCTGGCCATGAATGCCGAGGCCGCAATAAGCGCCGTTGCCCATGATGTACCACTTCGAGCGGTAGACCGCGTTGGGCATGGATTCGGACATATCGCCCGCGGCCCAAGCGGTTGGGTCGCCGTTTTCGCGCATGTCGCGGATCCACCATTCAGGGATGATCTGGCGGTCGTTGGCGAGGCCGCCTTCCAGGTGCATCTGGCCGAACCGGGCGAGGTCGCGCAGGGTGACACAAATACCGCCGGCCGGGCGGGGTGCGCCCAGCGGGTCGACCGCTACATAGGCGTCGAACTCCGCGCCCATGGGGGCCCAAATCTCGCGGCTCAATAGTACGTTGAACGGCGTGTCGGTGGCGCGCTCGAGGACCCAGCCGAGCAGGTCGCTATTGGGCGAGACGTAGTGGAATTTGGCGCCGTGTTCGCCGTCCTTGGTCAGGCTTGGCAGGAACTCGCGCAGATATGACGGCGTCGTGCCGGCCGGCGCCGGATTCCAGCCGGTGGCCATGCGGTAGCGGGCAAAGTCGCCTTCGGTATCGGTGTAGTCCTCGACGAAGTTCACGCCAACGGTCATGTCGAGCAAATGTCGCACGGTGGCGTCGCCGTAGGTCGAGCCGGCGACCTCGGGTACGTAGTCGGCGATCGGCGCGTCCGGATCGAGCTGCCCACGGTCGGCAAGGATGCCGGTTAACGAGGCGGTCACCGATTTGCTGACCGAAAAGATGATGTGGCGGGAGTCCGGCGCCATGCCGTTGAAGTAGCGCTCGCTGATCACATGGCCGCCCATGAGGGCGATGAAGCCGTCGGTGTAACTGTCCAGGAGATATTGCCCGACCGTGGTTTCCTCGCCGCCGAGGCTCTCGAAGGCGATGGCGTCGAGATCATGAATGTCGCGCCCGAATTCCGGCGCCGCTCCCTGGCCACGACTGATCGGCGCTACCGGCACCACCTGGCTGACGTTCTGAAAACCCCAGCGGTTATGAGGACCATCGCGCCAGTTGGCGAGGGTGACCTGGTTTTCGGGCGCCGGCGGAAAGCCGCGCATGATGTCGTTTCTGCTCATTTATCTGTGCCTTTTTTGGAATAGAGCGGGGCCCCGCTTGTCGTGGGGACCCGGACCGTAGCACGAACCGGTGGGATGCAAAATTTTTCGCATGGGTTCAATCGCCGGTGTCGAAGATGGTGAAATGGGCATCGACCGGTTTGCCGTCGCCGCCGTTGGTCGGCCAGATATCGTCGGGGCAGGCGGAAAAGGCGATGATGCAGTCGGTCTCGGCGCGCAGTTCCACATAGTCGCCAGGCTTGCTGGTGGGGCGCTCGTATTCTATGTGCAGGCCGTCGGCGACCGGCGCCAACATGAACAGGTTCCACGGGCTTGGCGTGTATAGCGGGGCGACGCCCAACGCGCCCAGGGCGGCGCGCAGATTGTCGCTGCAATTACCGTGGCTTTCAGGATGGCCGGCCCACACGTAGGTCGAGGCGCTACAGGCGGCGATGATTGAATCGTGGCGCCCCGGCGAGGTGTCGGCGACGATGGTGAACATGGTCTGGTAGCCGTTGCTGACCATCACATCGCCAACCTCGAAGCAGATGCGTTTGTGGGCCTCGCGGCAATGCTCCATGGACATGATGCGGTCCATATGGCCGTCCACGAACGCCCAGGTATCGACGCATTGGGTGCCATGGGTGTTGACGACCCGCACATGCTGGCCGGCTTTGATGCGCGCTGCCTTACCCTGGCCGGCGGGGATGGTGACGAGGTCAAGATCAGTCACGGTTGGTTACTCCCTGCATTTTGATTTCTAACAATGGCGCAGTCGCGACTGTGATGCCACTATGTCGCCAGTGTTTTTATGAGGAGGAAACCATGAGCACGAGCGAATATCCGAGCTGGGGCGAATTCATGCGGACGAGCTTCGCCAAGGGGCGCGAGTTTCCCATGATCGAGCCGGAACTGCCGACCTTCATGGGCATGCCCCATGTGACCACGGCAGAGGGGCTGAAGGGCGCCGACGCGGTGATTATCGGCGCGCCCTACGTGGCCACCACCGAGGACGAATACGCCGGGGTTCACAAGGATCATTGGATTGCCGGGCCCAAGCGGGTGCGTCAGCAGTCCGTGCGCTATCGCTCCGGCTATATTCAGGATTTCGATCTGGACGTTAATGAGCATCTGCGCATCGTCGATTATGGCGACGCCGACATCCCGCCCGACCTCACCGACAACCAGTCGCCGGAGAACATTCTGGCCGGCCAGGCGGCGGTGGAAGCCAAATGCAACGACGCCCTGGCGGTCGGCGCCGTTCCCATCGTCATCGGTCAGAATTCGCCGCTGGGTTCCTTCGCCATCGCCAAGTCCGTGTCGGAGAACATCGACGGCATGGTCGGCTGCGTCAGTCTTGATACACACTGGGACGCGGGGCACCTCGATCATATGACCGGCGACCCGCGCATTGCCGGCAGTGCCAGCTGGAAGCACAAGATGTACGAGTTCCTCGACAACATGCACGAGCGCAATCTGGTGGAGATCGGCGAGCGTGGCATGCTGGAGAACAAGGACATTATCCGTCATTACCTCAGGGAGGGCTCGCGCTTCATCTCGTCGTGGGAAGTCCGCTCGGGCCTGAGCATCGAGGGCGTGGTCAAGGCCCTCGATCAGGCCTACGACGGCACCGAGGGCGTCTATGCCCATTTCGATATGGATGTGATCGGCGGTTCCGGGCCCGCGTCCGGCGATATCCTTGGCGAACTGGCCGAGCCAATCGGCCTGACCGACTACGAGGTCATTCGCATCGCCCATGAGATCGGTCGGCGCGGTTTATCGGGCATGTCGTTTATCTGCATTCCACCAGGCTCGGCGGTAGTTTACCGGGTCATCGTCTACGTCATCTGGTATCTGCTGGCCGGCCTGGCCATGCGCAAGATTGGGCAGGGGGCGTAGGCGGTAGGCGCCCATGTTTCACATGCTAACGTGCTTCAATCTGAAGCCGGGAGAGGCGCTTGGCGCGGTTCAGGAGGCGCTCGACGCCTCCACCGTGCACATGCAGGAGCATGATCTGGTGGTGAGCAACAGCCCCATTGGGCGACGGCAATCCGACACGCCCATGGATACGGACGGCGAGCGCCACCACCAGTACTTCACCACCACGACCTTCCGTGATCGGGCCCAGGTCGATGCTGCCTACGACTACATCAAGGCCCACACGGAACCCGGTTTCAGCATTCACAACGCGGTCTATTCCAGGGTCCAGGACGCGGTGTTCATTTGCTGGGAAGATACTTGAGCTAGTCGTCGGGTGCGTCGTCGCCGAAGAATAATTTCCGGGTTTTTACGTCAAGCTTGATGCCGGGCTCATCTTCGTAGGACAGCACCATGGATATGCGCGGCGTGGCGCCTTCCACGGGGGTTACCCGATGGATGCTGAAATCGCCCTCCATGATGGTGAAGGCGCCGGGCCTACTGCAGGATTGGATGACCCGCGAGCGGTCGCCCATGAGTACGCTCTTAACGTCATCGAAGCATTCGTCGTCGGCCGAACGCAAGCGCGGAACGTATTCGAAGGCGCCGCCTGCATCGCCGGCCTGGAGCGCGATGATCGTCGAATAATGGGCGCGGTCGAAATGCCCCGCCAGATGATCGCTGGTCTTATGGATCATGAGAACTAGGGCGTTGGAGGGGTCCTCATGGAGAAAGAGTTTGGGCTTTCCAACCAGATCAGCGACTAATTTGCGCATGGGTGGCCAGCGATAAAGCGCGTCGAGTTCGGTCGCGGGCATCATGTGGTGAGCCACACAATGGCGTTGCGACGAATTCTGGATATTCGACGGGTGATCCTTCGGCGCGCCGGGATCGGAAGCCGTGCCGTAGGGCGTTTCGAGTTTCGCTGCCCGTTGCGAGCCGGGAATAAGGGCTGTCGCCTCCGCCTGGAGACGAGACAATCCCGACGGGGAGAGAAAGCCATCGAGCGCCAGAGTGCCGTTCTCCGCCAACGATTTCCGGCCGTGGGCGACAAGTTCCAAATACCGTTCGGATTCCGGTGCATCGACTGGATAGCATTCCCTATTGATCAGCGAAGAGACATCAAGGGATGCGGGCGACATTCCTAGAGCGGCTCCGGGTCGGCGAAGCGAGCGAGCACGTTACCGGTGATGCGCGAGACGTTGTTGTCGTAGCCGTTAACGGACAACCCGCTGCACCAGGCGATTGAGCCGGTGGTGAACACGCCGCCGCCTTCGCCGCACTCGAAAAACAGCAACTCGGCACTGACCTTGTCGGTTTCTTCACCGTGCATGGCCTGGTGATGGAAAACCATTTCCTCCAGCGCCACGCGCACCTGCGACGTATGGCCGAACGCCCGCGCCACCACCAGGGTGTGCAACGGCGTTCCCAGGCTGTGGTCGCTGGCGTCCATCTCGATACCAGAAACCCCACCATCGGGTCTGTCGAAATCACCGATGATCTCATCGTCGCCTATGCCTTCGAAAATGAACGCGGCTCGGGGGTCATGGCTCGCCTCGGTACGGCGGTAGGGGCGGTAGCGGTCGTAACCGGTAGCCACGGTGCCGGCGCCGACCAGGGTGTTGGGCGCAATACCGATGCGCCGCCATAAGCCACCATATTCGCCGGTGAAGCTGTGGTAATACTCGCCCGGCTGCGCGACCCAATAGCGCTCGCCGGTTTCCGCTCGGCGCACCTCGATAATTGCTTCGTTTTCCGGATGGTAGGCGGTGCGCCAATAAAACCCGTTGCCGCCGAGATACATGAGCCGGCCGCCGTCATCGAGATAAGTAGTCATAGCCCGCCACATGGGCGTCGACCAGTACTCGGGATGGGCGCCGGTAACCACCACCTGGTAGGGCGAAAGGACCGACAAACCCTCGCGGTGAATGTCGTCATCCGTAATGACGTCGTAGTCGAAACTCTTGGCCTCCATCCAATCGGTCAAATGGGTATCCGCGTTGTACGACCAGTTGGGCGTCTTCGGCGCGACGTTGAACAGGGGTCGCAGGCGCGATGTGTACATGCACGGACTGCCGTCCGAGTGATGGTCGTAAACCGAGGGGCCGATTTCCGGGTGTTCAAACAGATAGACCTGGGCCGGATTGAAGACGGTCAGGGTCCCGCCCTGTTTCTCCGAGGATGGGTCGGCCATGTCGAACTGATAATTGCCGTAGGCCAGATAGGTCGCCGTCGAGGCCAAGACCGCGATGGGTTTGGCCGGCGTACTCTTTGCCCGGCGAATGTAGAACGGCACATAGGCTTCATCGTCGGCGACGGTAAACCGCGCGGCGTAGAATCCGGACTGTAATCCGGCAGGAACTTCGAGGGAAACGTCCGGCGTCCAGCGGGCGTCGATCATGTCATCATCATGGAAATGGATGGCGCCATATTGCTCCGGCGCCGCCTTCCAGTGCTGGACCTCGGCAGTCCAGTTGTATCCCTTCACAGCACGCGCCGGTTGATTGACGATGGTGCCATGGAGCCGGTTTTCCGAAAGATCAACGATACGATCCGAACTGATCTCGCGGCTGAAGTCCCAGGCGCCAACAATGGCGCGTTGCAGACGAAGCGATGGTGAGTGGTCAACGATCATCGCCATGTCGGCGCGATTAAGGGCGCTATTTGACATGCGCGGTGAATCGATGCACCCGTTGAAGGCATGGGTAATGGGCGCATCGCCATCGCTTAAGATCGCCCCCATGGTCAAGGGCGCCGCCGTGTCAAATGACATCCGATAGGCGGATGTTCCTTGCCACGGCGGTGGTGCGAACCGCGCCTTCAGGGACTCCTGATAGATCTGGATGGAACCACTCTCGGCGTCGTAACTGGCTGCCAGAAAAGCCCACTCTTTGAGTGTTAACGCCTCGTCCGTGGCGTGGTGTTCAACGCCGTCGCCATGACGGAGTTCAAGCACCGGCGCCCCGGCATTGTCGATCATCAGCGCGAAGCCGGTTTGACCGTCCGGTGAGAGCTTGGCGATGATTGCCTGAGAGCCCGGTCCGGACATGGTGGGATAGACGTAGGCCTGGGCCGTGAAACTGGTCAGGGATTCAAAAATCGTCGCATGTGGCACATGGACGTAGGAGCCGGGGTTGAAAGCCTGTTTGCGGCCCGGGTATTCGCGCGCGGCGGGTGTTTCGACAGGCTCGTCCTTGTAGCCCGGTGCGTCCGGGCCGTTGTCACCGCTACGAATGCGCATGAAGTCGGCATGGAAGGTGGTGGCGTCTTCACAACTGACCATGAACTGGATGCTGTCACCGGGCATCACGCTGACTACGTCGGAATAGGCGAGAATCTTCTTCATGATGGGCCTATCCTTCGTCGATGGCGCTGCCGGTCATCATCTCCCAGCGCCGTTTGAAAACCGCCCATTCAGCGTCGGCCAGGGAATCGAAGACTTCGCCTTCGATGAATTCAATCGCTTCGCCGCGCCGGTCGGGCAGGCGCGCCAAGCTCCATTCCCTATGAGGCTTGGTGCAGACCAGGACGTATTTCCCGGCAATCGGCTGCCATCGCATGCGGTCCACTAGCCGTTGTAAGGCGTGTTCATGGGGGCCCCAGGGGTTGGCTTTGAAGGCCCAGGCAAGTTCCAGGTCGAGTGAAGCGTCAGTGCTCATTTTCTACCCGTTTGGTGAGGTCGATAGCGCAAAACTATGTGAGAATTGTGGAAAAAGATGGCCTAGTTTCATGATCTTGCCAAGCGCCGATTCAAGGATCAGGAAATAGCGGGCGAGTCGAATCGTGTAGCATACCCGCCATGATGTATGTCTTTCTCCTTAGCGGTTTCGCGCTGTTGGTGGTCGGTGGCGGCATGTTGGTGCGCGGCGCGGCGGCCCTTGCGCGCCGTCTCAATGTCTCGGCCGTGCTTGTCGGCATGTTCATCGTTGGCTTTGGCACCTCGGCGCCGGAGCTGATGATTTGTATCGACGCGGCTCTGGCAGGTCAGACCGGTCTGGCGCTTGGCAATGTGATCGGCAGTAACATTGCAAACGTACTCCTGGTTCTCGGTGTCTGCGCCCTGGTGGCGCCGCTGTACGTGGCGCCGCGTACTGTCTGCCGCGACGGGTTGGTCATGCTGGTCGGCACCGTCGGCTTCGCCGGCCTGGCCTTGACCGGCACCATCGGCCTGATCGAGGGTGCGGTGCTGCTCGGCCTCATGTTGCTCTATTCCGGCTACGCCGCCTGGGCCGAGCGCTACGGCGGCGACTCGGCCGCCCCTATGCACGTCCACGAGGCCGAGGTCATCGAAGACGGCCCGGTAAGCCTCGGCGCCAGCCTGGCATTCCTCGGCGCTGGCCTCGCCGGTGTGTTGATCGGCGCCGAGCTGGTGGTCGACGGCGCCATCGACATCGCCCGTGTTTTTGCCGTGCCTGAGGTGCTCATCGGCCTCACCGTGGTGGCGCTCGGCACCTCGTTGCCCGAGCTCTCCACCGGCATCATCGCCGCCATGAAGCGCCAGCACGACGTCATCATCGGCAACGTGCTCGGCAGCAACCTGTTCAACCTGTTCGCCATCATGGGAACCACGGCCATGGTCCGCCCGGTCGAGGTCCCGGCCTCGGTGGCCGCCACCGACATCTGGGTCATGACCGGCGTCATGGGCCTGTTCGTGGTGCTGCTGGTCACCGGCTGGAAACTAAGCCGCTCCGAAGGCGGTGTGCTGCTGGCCCTGTATGTGGCCTATATGGCGTTTTTGGTGGTTGGGGGTTAAAAGAGGGCAAGAGTTTGGCGTATCATTTATTCGAAGGAGAACACCATGAGCGACGATAGCAAGATGGCCGGCGGTTGCATGTGTGGGGCGGTGCGTTATGAGGTGACCGGGGAGTCCTTCGGGGTTGCTCATTGCCATTGCCATAGCTGCCGCAAGCACAACGGCGGGCCGGTGGTGACCTTGGCCGGCTACAACAACGATCAAGTCACATTTAGTGGCAACGAGCGCAAGATGTATGAGTCATCGCCCGGCGTCGGCCGCGCCTTCTGCGGTAAATGCGGCACGCCCCTGACCTGGGAGGGTGAAAGCGGCGGCGCCTATATCTTCGAGTTCCACATCAGTACTTTCGACAACCCGAATGCCCTGGTGCCGACAGGCCATTCGTTCGATGTGGAGCGTATTGCCTGGTTCGATATTGCCGACAACCTGCCGCGTTATGGAGGCTTTGCCGGCGACAGTACGCTGTTGCGCCACGGACCGGTCAGCGACGGGCTCCCGTCGAAGTAGTCAACATAGACAACCGCCGCTTTGTTGCACAGGTGCGCAAGCTCGGGCATAGTCGGCGGCAACCGTACACAGGAGGACGAAAGCGATGTCAGAACTTAAGGTAATTCGATTTAATGGTCGTGGCCCGGCGGATACCGGCATGCCCGAGTGGGACCCGATCCCGGCCGAGGGCCTTGAAGCCGGCGAGCCGGTACAGACCGGCCACGTCTATCACAACGACGAGGCCAACGGCCTGATGACCGGCGTTTGGGACTGCACGCCGTTCACGTCGAAGTCGGGGCCCTACGATGTTAACGAGTTCATGCTGGTCCTCGAAGGTTCGGTGACCATTGTCGACGAGAACGGCGGTGAGGAGACCATCAGCGCCGGTGAGTCATTCATCATTCCCAAGGGTCTGCCGTTGAGCTGGAAGCAGACCGAGTACATGCGCAAGTTCTTCGTCATCTTCAACGACGCATCGGGCATGAAGCCCGAAGATTCATCGGCGCTCAAGGTCATCCGGCCTGATCCGAACGCGGCTCTGGCGTCTTCGAACCCCGACGCCTCCCAGCCTTTCGTCGGCGAGCTGCCGACCCAGAATACCGGCCTCTGCTTCGGCGATATGACCGGGCAGATGACCACCGGTGTGTGGGATTCGACCCCGTTCGAGCGCACCGCCTTCGCCTTTCCGCGCCACGAACTGATGCACCTGCTCGAGGGCTCGGTGACCATCGGCGACGGCCAAGGCAATGACGAGACCTTCGTTGCCGGCGATACTTTCTTCATTCCCAAGAGCGCGGTGGTCAGCTGGAAGAGCACCGAGTATGTGAAGAAAATCTTCGTCATCTTCATCGAGAAACAGGCCGAAGCTCAGGCCAGCGCTGCTGAATAAGCGGCTCGACAACCAAGCAATGCGGCGGTCATCCGGGCTCGGGTGACCGCCGTTGTTGTTTAGAGCTGGGAATGAGTCCAATACCTCAATTTTTTGGTGAAATTGCCGGTTTTGATGCCTCCGACGGTGGTCCGGCAGGTGCCGATGCGGTTGTCGCCTACAAGCGCGACGGAGTCATCGTCCTTCGCGGTGCCTTCGGCCGGGACTGGCTCGATACGGTTGAGAGCGGCATTCAGCTGGCAATGGACCAGCCCGGCCCCAGCGCCGCCAAGGTCGGCATACCCGGTGACCGGGGTTCGTTCTATTACCACTCGATCATGTGGAAACATGTGGAGCCGTTCCGCCGCTTCGTCTTTGAATCCCGCGCGGCCGATATGTTCTGGCAACTGCTGGAATCAACTACTCTCAATTATTATTACGACTTCCTGCTGTTGAAGGCCGGCCATTGCGGTAGCGCGGTGACGCCCTGGCACTATGACCAGTCGTTCTATCCACTCAACGGCAACAAGATCATCAACTGCTGGACCGCGCTCGATCCCATTCCCACGGAAACGGCATTGCGCTTCGTGCGCGGCTCTCATATAGGAGAAACCATCTATCGAGTGCTCCATTTCGATCCGGCGAAGGCCTACCCCAATTCCATGATGGAACGTGATGTACTGCCGGACTTCGATACGGACCCGGACGCCGAATTTATCCGCTGCACCATGGAGCCCGGGGATACCCTGGTGTTCAACGCCAAGACGTTCCACTGCGCGCCGGGTAATACTCTCGATCAGCGCCGGGGTGCGTCTCGACCAATTGGACCGGGGACGACGTAACTTACAACGACATTGCCCAGGAGACCGATCCGTCCCAGCGCGGCGAAAATCTGGTCCATGGCGGACCGATCACCGGCGAGACATTTCCCCTTGTGCGGGGGAGTGCCTGAGATAATATATTGTTATCGCCGTGGCCTGACGATCCGGTCAGCAATCACGAACAACACGCCCATGGCGACGGCGGCGAGGTAGGGATCGCCATAGGGCAGGGCGCTGAATAAATTGGCCCAGAGGTCCCAGCCGGTTTCAATGAACCATAGCAGTCCCGTAATAATGCTGCGGCAATAGTGCACGAGTGCTTGCATTGACTTGTTCCATGGCCAGAGCCAAACGACCTATGCGAAACTAACACGGCATGGCCGATTGATGAAGTCCGCTATAGACAGAGTACCAGGACAGATTCCTGATTTCAGGTCGCGGGTCTTGGCCTGACAACCCGGTCGACGACGACGAATACCAGGCTCATGGCAACGGCGGTAATGTAAGGATCGCCGTAGGGCAGAGCGCTGAAAAGCGTGGCCCGAATGTCCCAGCCGGTCTCGATGAACCACAGCAAACCGTTGATGACACTGCGGCAGTAATGGGCAAGCGCGTGCATTACCTTACTCCCTATGTCGAGCCGGACTACATATCCAGGCTCACTAACGGCAATTGTAAAGCAAACCGGTTAAAGTCCGTTTAACCGGGTCATGTTTATAAAATCCTGACGGTTTTTTTAATCATGAGGCAATAATCCATGGCCGTGGGCGACAATATCAGGGCCGAATTCATACTTGAGGAGGGCGTTGCTTTTCTCAATCACGGCAGCAACTGCGCGACACCGCGTGCGGTGATGGTGGCGTAGGATGAGTGGCGCCTGCGCATGGAGCGCCAGCCGGTTCGCTTCATGGCTCGTGAGTTGCCCGCCGCTCTTCGCCGCGCGGCCCGCTGACCGCGCCGGACATTACTCTACCGTCGCGGTAATATCCGAAAATGAATACAGGTCCGAGTTCGAATGAAAAGTGTAACTTACGTCCGGGAGTAGGGGGATTTCCTCGTCGAAATACTTATTGAACAAAACTGGAAACGTATTTATCGGCGTTATGTCGTCATAAAGTTCGTTATAGCCGCCGTCCGGAAAATAGATGGCGTTCAATATCCTGAATTTCCGCCTTAGCTCTCGTTCCGACGCATCGCGCCAGTCTAGGCTGTCGTTGTCGGCGAGATAACGCCGCGGGAAGGGTCCCTCGTCGGCCTGAATGATGATGACCGGCGGCGGCGTTCTGGCGAGCAATACGTCGAGCAGCTCTTCGATTTTACGGTTGGTGTAGGCGAGCTGATCGACATAGCTCTGCTCGCGGGTCATGGTGGCGGCCTCGGCGGGGCTCTTGTACCGGCCATCGGCATGGAACACGTAGGGCTCGTGGGGCAACAGCATATGGGCGAAGACGAACAGCGGTGCACCCTCACGCCGCACCTTGGCGAGCTGTTCGAACTTTTGCCCAACGCGCAGGAATTGGCGCCGCTTCAAACTGATCTCGCCGCCGAACAGCGCCTGATTGACCCGGACCGGCAGTGTCTGGCGCAGTAGCAGGACCTCGAATTCGTTGAAGAAAATGTCGGCCCAGGGCAGCAGCCGCGGCGCGAAAAAGTTCTCGTCGGCCAAGGCGTTTTCACCGGTCGGCCCCCACCACGACCCGAAATGCAGGTAGCGGTAGCCGCGCGCCTTCATGTAGCGCATTACATCGCTGTTCAGCATCAAGCCATAGACCGGCTTCCAGTCGCCGGAGCCC
>CAZYDR010000036.1:0-2700 GCA_964645285.1 uncultured Alphaproteobacteria bacterium | reverse complement strand
ACCGGAGATTGAGGGTCGCGGAGAGCGAGTGCGCGGTCTTGGTATAATTGGCTCGGCTGCGCTCGACCACGAAAAAGCCGCGCTTGCGCAAGGAGTCGAGAAAGTCGCGATTGTCGAAATTGTAGACGTCCCTGAGGGTGCGCTCGCCGGCATATCTGTCGAAGATAAAATAGTAGATATCGGGGTTGCCCCCCGCCACGCCCGCGCCACCGTCCGGAACCGGGGCCCACGGGCCGCTCAACGGCCCGGCCACGGCGGCGGATACGGATTTGTCGGTCGACAGCCCCACAGTCAGCGTGCCCAGGGGTAAGAGCATGAGGCCCAGGGCGAAGGCATTCAATAGCTTGGTCAGCTTCTCCGCTTGCGGGCGGCGGACCACGATAAACCCGATCGCCAGCATTGTCGGAGCCGTCCAGAGCGCCATGAAAAGCAAGTTCGGAACGACGCCGCCGAGAAAGTCGTCCACGGCTTCGTAGGCGTGGCCGTAATACACCAAGGTGATCAGCAACAGGCTGACGACAACACCGGTTCTCCCCGCGTTTCGCAGGGCAATGCCGATTAGCAACAGCAGGACGACGACAATACCGGTGGCGGTCACCGCGCTGGCGACGACGTCCTTGAAGAACAGTTCATTCTGATTCCAGGAGTAGGGCGAAAGCCAAATGAATGTTGCCAGAAGAATCGGATGATAAGGGAAGCTCATACCACGGTCACCAACTCCGGGCGGCGAGCATGCTGTATGCCCCGGTGTTGCACCCAAGATCGACAACGCGTCGGGGCCGCAGCCGCTCGATCATGGCTTCGACGGACGCGGCCTTGGCGGCTTGCTCATCCGCCGTGTAGGAGAGCGTCGCGCCGTAGTCGATCCACTGGGAGTCGGCGCCGGGACGGGGTAATCTCTCGATGGCGCGGCGGAGATTACGCGTGTTGGCCAGGATGGCGTCCTTCGAGAAGTGGCCGACCCGGTAACTCTCGTTGACGTCGACGGCGCTGTTGCGAAACGTACGCTTGAGAAGCGCCCGTAGTTTGACGTGCTTCCATACGCCGGGCCTGAGCAGGTCGCGAAAGAAAAACACCTTGCTGGCGGTGGTGAGTTCGATGCCGTTCAGTTGCCCGCGGAAGAAGACGCGAAAATCGATCCCCCGATAGGCGGCGAAGAAGAGCGGAAACAGGAACTCGCGACAATACTGGGCATAGCCCTCCCACGGGGCGCCGGCTTCGTACCGCTCAAGCGACAGCAGATCGATTAGGACCGGCCTGCCATCCATGAACCCGACGTTATAGGGGGTCGCGTCCTTGAGAATAAAATCGAAAGCAAGCGCGCGTTCGATGATGTCGAGGGTGAGCAGCGCGGCGTCGCGCAGCATGTCGAATGACCATTCGAAGGGGTAAGTGAAGATATCAATCCTGCGATGTTCGATGACCTTGACGCCAATCGCCGCCGGGTCGAGCCCAATGTCCGCCGAATCGACGAACCAGGATGGTATTATCAGGTGACGATCAATCAACCGCTCGAGATGACCCTCGTCGAAGAGCACCTCGAAGCGCCCGGCGGCGGCCGCGTTAAGGGGCCGAAACACCCGCTCGTCAGGGGCTTTAAACGAGACGTCATCGAATTGTATGTCAGCCGGTCCGGTCGATTTCAAGGGGCTGGAATTCGACACGAATTACGCTTCACCGCCGTCATCATGTTCGCGCGCATTTACGTCGCGCATGAAATGCGGCGTGTAAAACGCCTTGATTTTCGAAAAATAGAGTTTTCCAACCACCAATGCGCCGGCGGCGCCGCCCAGCAGCAGTTGGAGAATCATGCCGCCGGTACCCGGGTCGAGGTACGCATAGGCCGGCGACGTGCCCAGCAACCAAGCCATCACGGCACAGGCCAGTACGGTAAGCCGGCGCCGCCAAGAGTCATGGGAGGGGGACTGCGGAACCTATGGCCCCTGCAACGCGGTGCGCGTCGCAGATGTGCCAACGGTTCTCTCATCGGAGATCGCATGAGCACCCGGCGTCTGTTTCCATTGCCCTCGGGCGCAAGTCAACGCCCAAAGCAATCTCGCAGTCAAGCGACATGACGGAATGTGTCAGCCGGTAAGGCGCGCCGTCAGCGCCCGTATATGATCGGCGCCGGTTCCACAACATCCGCCGCCGACGAGGTCGGTCTCGACCATTTTGGCATCACGGGCGCCGATTTCCGTTCTGGGTCAAAGTCGGAAATCAGTGACGGCCACGAAAGAGTCCGCTTTTGGGGTGCCGCCTCAACCGGTCGATGCAACACAAGCGTTGAATCTCTCTGCCGGCGTTTCAAACTCCGAAGTATTGCGTGGCCGTTCGATTAGCTGCCGCATGGGCCACGAGGCGGTGATAGCCCATAATCGGGAGCTGTCCGCCGAGGCCGCAAATATGCTGGCGGGTTTGTCGTACTACAACGGGCAAGGTGTTCTCCAGAACTACAAGACTGCCGTCAAGTGGTACACCCTTGCTGCCGAACAGGGAGATGCCCCTGCCCAGTCCAATCTTGGTACGATGTACGAAAACGGAGAAGGTGTCCTTCAGGATTATGTCCGTGCCCATATGTGGTTCAACATCGCCGCATCATCTGGGGGAAGTGAGAACGCATCTGGAAACAGAGACAAAATTGCGGGACAGATGACCCCATCCCAGATTGAAACTGCTCAACGACTTGCCCGTGAATGTGAG
>CAZYDR010000035.1:0-33876 GCA_964645285.1 uncultured Alphaproteobacteria bacterium | reverse complement strand
GTCATGGCCCGCGACGGACTGGTGCGCCGGGTTCACGGCGGTGTAGGTCCGGCCGGCCCGTTGCGCGAATCCGGCTTTCGCCAGCGGCTCACCGAACATCCCGACGCCAAGAAGGCGATCGCCGCCTGCGCCGCTCGCGAGGTGCGCAACGGCCATTCCGTCATGCTCGATACCGGCAGCACCACGGCCTATGTGGCCGAGGCGCTGCACGACCACCGTGACCTCATGGTCATGACCAACTCGGTCGACATCGCCCACACCCTGGCGAACCGCAACGGTAACCGCGTGTTCATGGCCGGGGGTGAGCTGCGCGGCGACGACGGCGCCGCCCTCGGCCCCGGCGCGGCGGCGTTCATGGGTCGCTTCCGGGCGCGGGTGCCTTTCTCTCCATCGGCGCCATCGACATCGACGACGGCCTGATGGACTACCATCTCAGCGAGGCCGACTTTTCCGCGTCGTCATCGCCCGCGCCGACCGGACGATTATCGTCGCCGATCATCCCGAGCTCGGTGTCCGCGCCCTGGTCCAGGTCGCCGGACTCGAGGCCATCGACACCCTGATCACCGACGCCGAGCCGCCGCCGGCCGTCGCCCGCCGCCTGCGCCGCGACCACGTGCGGGTGGTTGTCGCCGGCCCTGGCTGACCGCATGGCCCGACAGCGATTGATTTCGTGGCTGAAATGGTGGACAAGGAGGAACAATTTCGCTGCGCGCCATGGCGGGATCGGGTGATGGGGAGGGACCGGCTATGGCGGCTCGGCCGTTGAACGTATTGTTTCTGTGCACCGGCAATTCGTGCCGCAGCATCATGGCCGAATCGATCCTCGACCATCTCGGCGAGGGGCGCTTCAAGAGCTACAGCGCCGGCAGTCATCCGGCCGGCCGGGTCAACCTCTACGCCTTGGCCCAAATCGAGCGGCGCGGTTGTCCCACCGGCGATTTGCGTAACAAGGACTGGGACGAATTCGGCGGCGCCGAAGCGCCGGCCATGGATTTGGTGATTACCCTATGCGATTTGGCCGCCGCCGAGACCTGTCCGGTCTGGCCCGGCGATCCGCTGACCGTCCACTGGCCGTTTCGCGATCCCGCCGTCTTCAGCGGCGCCGACGCCGAGACCCATGACGAGTACGCCGCCGTCTACGGCCAGATCGAAGCCCGTGTCAGGCGATTGGTAGCGCTGCCATTGGAGTCGGTCGATTTGAAACAACAGCTTGCCGCCATCGGCGCCTGAGCAAAGCCATGACCGAACAGTCGCCGCCAAAATTCGGCCTTGGCCACCGGCTCGCCGCCGAAGGTCTGGGCACCGCCGCCCTGCTGGCTGGCGTGGTCGGTTCGGGAATCATGGCCGAGCGTCTAGCCGGCGGCAACGACGCGGTGGCGCTGCTCGCCAACACGGCGGCTACCGGCGCCATATTGGCGGTGCTGATCCTGGTGTTAGGGCCGATCTCCGGGGCTCATTTCAACCCAGCGGTGACGCTTGCGTTTGTCCTGCGCCGGAGCATCGCCGGCCGCGACGCCGTGGCCTATGGGGCGGTTCAGGTGATTGCCGCCCTCATCGGCGTCGGCCTCGCCCATGTCATGTTCGGTGAGCCGCTGATCCAGCACTCGACCACCATGCGGGCCGCGCCCGGTATGTGGCTGGCCGAGGTGGTCGCCACCGTGGCCCTGGTCGGCACTATCCTGGCCTGCCTGCGCTGGCGTCCCGGCGCGGTGCCCTACGCGGTCGGCTTGGTTATTTCGGCGGGCTACTGGTACACCTCGTCGACCTCCTTCGCCAACCCGGCGGTGACTCTCGGCCGCGCCTTTACCGACACCTTCTCCGGCATCCGCCTGGCCGACGCCCCGGCCTTCATCGCTGCCCAACTGATCGGCGCCATCCTCGCCACCTGGATCTTCCGCTGGTTTGCGTCGGGGGAGCGCTAATCCGGCTTGCGCGCCCGCAAATGCCCGGTGCGGAGCTCGCCCAGGTCGAGCACCTTACACATGGCATCCCATTGGGTCACAAAATGGGCCTGCTTGTCCGGCCCCAGGACGTCGATCATCGGTTCGCGCAGGGCGCCTTTCAGGCGGTTGTGCTCGCGCCGCGCCTCGGCCCGGTAGGTCGCCGAGGTGTCGGTGACGGTGACATCGACAAGGCCGGCATCTTCGAGCAGGCCGCCGTAGGCCTCGGCGCTGACCAGTTTGTAGCTCATGCCGCGCAGGTCGAAATAGGTTTGCATGGCGGGGCTGGGCGATTGGCCGTCGCCCATCCATTCGCTGGCCGCCAGCGTACCGCCGGGCTTGAGCACGCGGACCACTTCGGCGAAGAACGCCGGCTTGTCGTCGATCAGCAGCCACGAGTCCTTGCCGAACACCACGTCCACTGAATGATCGTCCAGCGGCAGGGGGCCGGGCTCGACCAGACGCAGATTGACGCGCTCGCTGAGGCCGGCCTCGGTCATGCGGGCGCGGCCGACGTCGATAAGCAACGGCACGATGTCGAAGCCGATGACCGAGCAGCCGTAATTTTCCGCCAGCACCCGGTCGACGCCACCGACGGCGCAGCCGATGTCGAGCACAGTGCGGTCCCGGAGGTCGAGGCCCTCGACCACCGGATGAACTGCCGCCGCACCACCGGGCGCCATGAACCCCTCGCCCCAGATCAACTCGTTGACGGTGACGATGGTGCGGTCGTAGTTGCCGTGGGTTGGTTGCGCTTCAGTCACCGGACTCCACCGCCTTGGTGAAGACCCCGGCGGTGCTGAACACCACCGCCGAAACCACCACCAGAATGACGCCGGTAAGATGGCTGGAAGCCCCGCCCTCTCATCTGAACATGCCTTTCTCCGACAATTTGGTGACCATTTTACGCGAAATCCGGCGCCGCGCCCCTACTTCCTGGTGGCGCGCATGAGATAGGCGATGAGGTCGGTCCGGTCGGACGCTTCGGGCAGGCCAGGGAAAGGCATCTGGGTGCCGGGCAGACGGCCCCGGGGATCGGTGATGAAGGTGTCCAGGCTATCCTCGTTCCACACCCAGCCGGCGGCGGCCATGGCGTCGGAGTAGGGATAGCCCGCGACACTGCCGGCGGCGCGGCCGAACACGCCGTGGAGATTGGGCCCGAACTTCTCGCGCCCGCCAGCCTTCATGGCATGGCACTCGCGGCACAGTTTGGCGAGCTCGCGGCCATTGCGCAGATCGGCCGCCATCGCCGGGGCGGCGAGGGTGGTGAAGAGCAGCAGGCAAAGCAGAAGGCGCATGGGGTCTTACCGGATGGTTTAGACGAGTGCTGCCAGGGGCCGGAAACTGTCAAGAGCAGCGGGGAAAATCGGTTGTGCCGTGGCGGCGCGCTGGTATGGTTCGACGCCTTGGTCCGAGGCGACAAACTTGTTTGAGTACAAACAGTATTGCCGGAGCGGTGATGGTAGCCTATATCAACCATGACAATGGCAAAATGGCGGGATTATGAGCGCGCTTTCCCTGGCCTTTGGGCTTGAATTCGACGACCTCTATGAGCGGGATGGACTGGTCAAGCTGGATGCCGCCTTCCTCGCTCACATAGCCGCAGCCGATGGTGATCTGGGCGCCCGGCTCAGCGCCGCTCGCGCCGCGCCTGACGATCAGGATGGCAGCGAGACGGCCCAGCTCATGGTCGATCTGGCGCCCCATCTGGAGGATTTCGTCGCCGCCCTGTTCGCCATCGAGGGCGAGGTT
Organism: uncultured Alphaproteobacteria bacterium; assembly: GCA_964645285.1. GTDB lineage: Bacteria > Pseudomonadota > Alphaproteobacteria > JAAXGF01 > JAAXGF01 > JAYZAP01. The sequence goes on along the minus strand of CAZYDR010000035.1, from coordinate 30,184 downwards.
CAGGCGTTGGCCGCCACCCACGATGAACTGGCGCCGCTCTACAGCTGCAAACGCCTGTTTGTGCAGCGTCGCGCCGCCAAGCGGGTCAGGACCGACGAAGCCGCGGCGTTCGACATGGCGGCCATCGAGGCAAGTCTTGAGGCGTTGCTCGGCGCTGCTGTCGATGAGATCGGTTTCGCCACGGCGGTCATGGGCTGGCTCGACGACGAAGAAGTCAACAGCGAGGCCCTCGAACAGGCGCATCAGTTCGCCGCCTGGGCGACCCTGACGCCCGAGGGCCAGGCGCGATTCGGCCACGGCATTCTGTTTAGGGTGCCGCGCAAGCCCGACCCGCAGCGCCTGGTGCCGGTGGAAACCAGCCAGATGCACGGCCACCATATGCTGGGCCTGCCGGCCGAGGACTTGCGCCGCCGCGACGGCTTCGCCCTGACCGATGCGGGCATGGACCTGACGGCGGCGCTCGACCAGGCCAACTACTGCATCTTCTGCCACAACCAAGGCAAGGACTCGTGCCGCAAGGGCCTGCGCGACCGGGACGGCGTGTTTCGCCCCAGCCCCTTCGGCGTGACTCTGACCGGCTGCCCCCTGGAGGAGCGGGTCTCGGAGCTCAACCTGGTCAAGTCCCAGGGCCATTCCATCGGCGCCCTGGCCATTGTCACCGTGGACAACCCCATGGCGGCGGCCACCGGCCATCGCATCTGCAACGACTGCATGAAGGCCTGCATCTACCAGAAGCAGGATCCTGTCGATATTTCCCAGGTCGAAACCCGCACCCTCAAGGACGTGCTGGCCCTGCCCTGGGGCTTCGAGGTCTATAGCCTGCTGACCCGCTGGAACCCGCTTGATTTCAGCCGCCCCTTGCCGCGTCCCGACAGCGGCCGCAAAGTTCTGGTGGTCGGCCTCGGCCCGGCCGGTTTCAACCTCGCCCATCACCTGATGAACGACGGCCACGGGGTAGTCGGCATCGACGGGCTGAAGATTGAAGCCCTGCCGGGCGAAGTTTCCGGGGTGGATGTCAGCGGCGGGCGCGTTGGCTTCGAACCGGTGCGTGATGTGGAAGCCCTGTTCGAATCCCCCGACAACCGGGTTATAGCCGGCTTCGGCGGCGTCGCCGAGTACGGCATCACCGTGCGCTGGAACAAGAACTACCTCAAGCTGGTGCGCCTGTTGTTGGAGCGCCGTGCCCAGTTCGCCATGTTCGGCGGCATCCGCTTCGGTGGCACCATCACCGCCGAGGACGCTTTCGCCCTGGGCTTCGACCACATCGCCCTCGCCGTCGGCGCCGGCAAGCCCACGGTGCTACCCATCGCCAACGGCCTGGCGCGCGGCGTCCGCGCGGCGTCGGACTTTCTCATGGCCCTGCAACTGACCGGCGCGGCCAAGACCGATTCCATTGCCAACATGCAGTTGCGCCTGCCGGTGGTGGTCATCGGCGGCGGCCTGACGGCCATCGATACGGCCACGGAATCCCTGGCCTACTACCCGGTCCAGGTGGAGAAGTTCCTGACCCGCTACGACGCCCTGGTGGCGTTGCGCGGCGAAGATACGGTACGCGCCGGCTGGGACGACGAAGAGCGGGAAATCGCCGACGAGTTCATTTTCCACGCTCGCGCCATTCGCGCCGAGCGCGCGGCGGCCGAGGCCGGGGGCCGCGAGGCGCGGGTTCTCGAACTGCTCGACGGCTGGGGCGGCGTGACCATTGCGTATCGCAAGCGGCTTATCGACTCGCCAAGCTATACCCTGAACCACGAGGAGGTCGAAAAGGCCCTGGAGGAGGGCATTCATTTCGACGAGTGCCTGTCGCCGATGGCGGTCGACGTGGACGGGCGCGGCCATGCCCGGGCCATTCGCCTCAACCGCCAGCAGCATGTCCGCGACGGCGACGGCTGGATTACTCTGGACGCCATCGAATCCCTGCCGGCACGCAGCGTGCTGGTGGCCGCCGGTACCCAGCCCAACACGGTGCTGGGCCGCGAATATCCCGACTGCTACGCCCTCGACGGCCGCTACTTCCAGGCAGTCGATGAAGACGGCGCCCCAGTTACCCCCGAGCGCATTGCCAAGCCGCAAGACGTGCGGGTGCTGGCCTCGGTGCGCGATGACGGCCGGGCCCTTAGTTTCTTCGGCGACGTCCACCCGTCCTTCGCCGGCAATGTGGTCAAGGCAATGGCTAGCGCCAAGCAGGGCTACCCGGTGGTGTCGCTCATGCTGGGACGGATTGAGCCGGCCAGCACTGCCGCCAATGGCGATTTCATGGCCGGGCTCAACCGCGACCTGCGGGCCACGGTCCATGCGGTCAACCGCCTGACGCCGACCATTCTTGAAGTGGTGGTGCGGGCGCCCACGGCGGCCCGCGCCTTCCGTCCCGGCCAGTTCTACCGGCTGCAGAATTTCGAGACCCGGGCGCCGCGCATCAACGGCACCGCCCTGGCCATGGAAGGTATGGCTATAACCGGCGCCTGGACCGACCCGGACCAGGGTCTGCTTGGCCTCATTGTTTTGGAGATGGGCGGCTCGTCGGATATTTGCGCCGTACTCGAGCCCGGCGAGCCGGTGGTGGTCATGGGCCCGACCGGCATGCCTACGGAGATTCCCGTCGGCGAGACCGTACTATTGGCCGGCGGTGGTCTCGGTAACGCGGTGCTGTTCTCCATCGGCCGGGCCCTGCGCGAGGCCGGCAGCAAAGTGCTCTACTTCGCCGGCTACAAGAAACTTGAGGACCGCTACAAGGTGGCCGACATCGAAGCCGCAGCCGATGTGGTGGTGTGGGCCTGTGATGAAGCCCCGGGCTTCACCCCCGAGCGCCCCGGCGATTTGACTTTCGCCGGCACCATCATCGACGCCATGGCCGCGTACGGGGACGCCGCTTTAGGTGACACGACAATTCCGCTCGGCGACGTCGATCGCATCATCACCATCGGCTCGGACCGCATGATGGCGGCTCTGACGGCGGCTCGCCGTAGCGTGCTGGCGGCCCATCTCAAACCCGGCCACCAGGCCATCGGCAGCATCAACTCCCCCATGCAATGCATGATGAAGGAAATCTGCGCCCAGTGCCTGCAGACCCACCGCGACCCGGACACCGGGCTCGAATTCGTGGTATTTTCCTGCTTCAATCAGGACCAGCCGCTCGACTCGGTCGACTTCGACGGCCTGGCCTCGCGGCTGCGTCAGAACTCGGTCCAGGAAAAGCTCACCGCCCAGTGGGTCGACCACTGCCTGACGACATTGGACCACCGCCCGGCAGCGGAATGATGGGGATAAGTCTGGCAAGTGCATGATGCATAAGCATCTTATTCCGGCGTCCCTGTGGACCGGACTGTGGGTATTCAAGCATTTGAAAACAAACGTAATTTGCTGGTAGATTGACGCCCGTAATGAACCAGCCCACCAGCCTGCTATTCCCGTCTCTGCCGACCAGCGCCCATGAGGGCGCGGCCTTTGGCACCGGCATTCTGCCGTCGCAGACCATCCATGCCCTGATCCGTGACAAGGAGATCGTGGTGTCGGTCGAGATCGGCGCCGATCAGGTCCAGCCGGCGAGCCTGGATTTGCGCCTTGGTCCGGTGGCCTACCGGGTACGGGCCAGCTTCATGCCCGGCCCCGGCGCCCTGGTCATGGACAAGGTCGCCCAATTCGGTATGCACGAGATCGATATCAGCGAAGGCGCGGTGCTGGAGAAGGACTGTGTCTATATAGTGCCGTTGTTGGAGAGCGTGAATCTCGGCAATAAGCTGTCGGCCTTCGCCAATCCCAAGAGTTCGACCGGGCGTCTCGATATCTTCACCCGGCTGATCACCGACGGCGGCACTCAGTTCGACCGGGTTGAGCGCGGCTACCGGGGGGCGCTGTACGTCGAGATCGCGCCGCGCACGTTTTCCGTGGTGGTGCGTCAGGGCTCGCGGCTTAACCAGTTGCGCATGCGGCGCGGTTCGTCGGCGTCGAGCCGCACGGCACTTGAGCGACTCCACGAACAGAGTCCCCTGATCGATAGCGACCCCGGCGCCGAGACCATTCGCGACGACAGCATCGGGGTGTCCCTCGATCTTGGTGGCGATCCGGCGACCGGCTTGGTCGGCTTCCGCGCCAAGAAGCACGCCGACGTCATCGACGTGGATATCCGTAATCATTACGATCCCCAGGACTTCTGGGAGCCGATCCACCATCGGCCGGGCAAGGGCATCGTGCTCGACCCGGACGACTTCTACATCCTCGCGACCAAGGAGGCGGTTACCGTGCCGCCGACCCACGCCGCCGAGATGATCGCCTACGATACCCTGGTGGGCGAGTTCCGGGTCCACTACGCCGGCTTCTTCGACCCCGGCTTCGGCTACGACCCGGAGCGCCGCGGCGGCAGCAAGGCGGTGCTCGAGGTGCGCTCCCACGACGTGCCCTTCATGCTCGAGCACGAGCAGATCATCGGCTGGCTGCGCTACGAACGCCTCACCGACGTGCCCGACAGGCTCTACGGCCAGGGCATCGGCTCCAACTACCAGGGCCAGGCCCTGAAGCTGAGCAAACAGTTCAAGCCGGTGACTTGATTGGGCGCTTCCGCCCCTGCAGCGCATTAACCGTTTCCCCACCGCTGCCAAAAACCATTGAATCTTGGGGGTATGGCGTGTTTTGCCGATCTCGCTAATATAGAGGCGAAAAAACAGGGAAACGAGACCGGGAATATGAGACAGCTGTGGCGTGCCGCTATTGTCGTTGCCATCCTCGCCGCCGGGTCGATCATGCCGGCGGCGGCGGCCGACCCGTTCGACGATGCCTTCAATTTGTATATGGCGGACGATTACGCCAAGGCCATCAGACAGATGGATGCGCTGGGCCGTGAAGGTGGCATTCGCGCCCAGTACATGATGGGCCGCATGTTCAGTGAGGGCGAAGGTGTTCGCCAGGACGATGACGCGGCCGCCAAATGGTACCAGGTCGCCGCCGACCGGGGCGACGTGGTATCCCAGCTTTCTCTCGGCACCCTGTACGTCAGCGGTCGCGGCGTTGATCAGAATTTCGTCGAGGCCTACAAGTGGCTCACGTTGGTCGCTTTGAGTGACAATCGTACCGCCAAGGGACAGGCCCTCGAGGTTCGCGGCCTCATCGCCCAGCTTATGACCAAGGATCAGATCGACGAGGGCGAACGTCTCGCCGTCGCATGACAACAAAGGTAATGGAGCGGACGTGAAGCAAAGCACAACCATACCGTGGATGGCGGCCGACGACTATGGTCGCTCGCTTAAGGGGCTGACCGTCAACCTGCTGGTCCGCGATATCGACGGGGCGATACCGTTTTATCGCGAGGTGCTTGACGCCACGGTGATCTATGCTGACGAGGATTTCGCGGTGTTGCGCCGGGGCGAGGCGGAATGGATGCTCCATGCGGACCACACATACAGCGACCACCCCTTACGCGGCAGCCTCGATGGTGACCTGCACCGGGGCGTCGGGGCCGAGATCAGGCTTCAGGGCCGCGACCCGGACGAAGCCGAGGCCGAGGCTCACAGGCTCGGCTATACGGTGCTTGAAGGCGCCACCGACAAGCCTCATGGCTTGCGCGAATGTTTCCTGATCGACACCGACGGCTACCTCTGGGTGCCCGGCGTACCGATTAGCTAGCCGACCCACAACCCGGACTGTTGTTGACCGGGTTATCATCTACTATCGGAACGCGATGAATTGGCATAGGCTGTGGTCAAGCCATAGGGTTCAAACGACTCCCGCTCGGGGGTTGGTGGCCCGACACGATCAAATAGATGACGTTTAATCGTCACATACATATGGGAGTACATGATGAAACTGTTCAAACAGATTGCTTTGCTCGCCGGTTTCGCCTTCGTGGCGGTCCAGGCGGGACCGGCGGTGGCTCCGGCTCAGGCCGGCACCCCGGACGATACGCTGATAATGGCGAAAAACATCGACGACATTATCACCCTCGACCCCGCCGAGGTCTTTGAATTCACCGGCGGCGAGGTCATCGCCAACATCTATGACCGGGTCATGATGTTCGAGGCCGAGGACCTTTCAACCCTGGTTGGCGGCGCCGCCGAGAGCTATTCCATCAGCGACGACGGCAAGACCATCACTCTCAAGGTGCGGGCCAATCAGCAGTTCCATTCGGGCAACATGATGAGTTCCGCCGATATGGCGTTCTCGTTGCAGCGGGTGATCAAACTCAACAAGACGCCGTCCTTCATCTTCACCCAGTTCGGCTGGGACGCGGACAACGTGGACGCCATGGTTACGGCGCCGGATGCCAGCACCGTGGTCGTCAGGTTAAACTCCGACCTGTCGCCGGCCCTGGCCTTGAATGCCCTGTCCGCCGGCGTCGGCGCGGTCATCGACATGAAGGAAGTCATGAGCCACGCGGTTGATGGCGATCTCGGCTACGCCTGGCTGAAGAACCATAGCGCCGGCTCGGGCCCCTATTCGCTCAAGACCTACAAGGCCAACGAGGTTGTGATTCTCGACGCCAACCCGAACTATCGTCACGGCGCACCGGCCATGAAGCGGGTCATTCTGCAACATGTTCCCGAGGCTTCCGCCCAGCGTCTGATGATCGAAAAGGGCGACGTCGATATGGCCCGTGACCTGACTCCGGATTTGATCAAGGGCCTGATGGGCAATTCTGACGTGGTCATTGCCGACGACCCCAAGGCGGCGCTGGTCTATCTGGCGGCAAACCAGGCACATGAAGTCCTTGGCAATCCCAAGGTCAACGAGGCGATCCGCTACATCGTCGACTATGAGGGCATGGTCAATTCGTTCCTGGCGGGCCAGTTCAAGGTCCATCAGGCGTTCTGGCCATCGGGTCTGTGGGCGTCCTACGACAAGACGCCGTTCTCCCTCGATCTCGAGAAGGCTCGGTCGCTGCTCGCCGAGGCCGGCTATCCCGGCGGCGGTTTCAGCATCAAGATCGATACCCTGACCAAGTCGCCCTATCCGGAGATCGCCCAGTCGATCCAGCAGAGCCTGTCGAAGATCGGCGTTGAGTCCGAGATCACCCTGGCCGAGGGCAAAACCCTGTGGCCCTTGTATCGGGCGCGCAAGCATGAGCTCATTGTCGCTCAGTGGTCGCCGGATTATGTGGATCCGCATTCAAACGCCGATGCCTTCGCCCACAATCCGGATAACCGCCTTGAGGCCAGCCTGACCGGCAAGGTCGCGTGGCGGACGTCGTTCTTCAATACGGAAATCAACGGATTGACGGAATCGGCAGCCATGGAAGTGGACACCAACAAGCGTGAGCAAATCTATGCCACCCTGCAACGACGCATGCAGGAGATTGGGCCGTTCACCATCATGTTCCAGAAGAGCGAACAGACGGCGTTGCGCTCAAACGTCAAAGGCTACATCAGCGGCGCCAACTTCGATCTCGTCTTCTATCGGACGGTGACGAAGTAATGACGCGTCCCTCGGGACCACAACGATTATGGCCGAGGGTAATCTGACGACGGTGTCGGGGGCGGGTAAAAACCCGCCCCCGCATCCGTTGGCGGTAAGGCTGGCGGCGCTGGCCAAGCCGGCCAATGTCCTGTTCACGATCATCATTACCTTTGTCGGCCTGACCGCCGTCACGTTCATCATCGGCCGCGTGATGCCGGCCGATCCGGTGCTGGCCATTGTCGGTGATCGCGCCTCGGCGGCGGTCTACGACGCCATGTACTTAAAGCTCGGCCTCGATAAGCCGTTGCTGCTGCAATACGGGATTTATCTCACCAACATCGTTCAGGGCGACTTCGGCACCTCGATCATGACCACCCGGCCGGTGCTCGATGACCTCATCCGATTTTTTCCGGCGACCCTGGAACTGGCCTCCATCGCCACCCTAATCGGCATCTGCATCGGCGTGCCCATGGGCGTTGCCGCCGCCGTCCACCAGGGCCGCATGATCGACCACATCGTCCGGGTCATCGGCTTGTTCGGCTACTCGGTGCCGATTTTTTGGCTCGGCATGGTGGCGCTGCTGATTTTCTACGCCAAGCTCGACTGGCTGCCCGGGCCGGGCCGCATGGAAGTCTATTTCGACGGTATCGTCGATCCGGTGACCGGTTTCATCCTCATCGATTCCGCCCTCCAGGAAGAGTGGGAAATCTTCCACAGCGCGTCCGCCCATCTGGTGTTGCCGTCGGCCATGCTGGCGACCTATGCCCTGGCCTATATCGCGCGCATGACCCGCAGCTTCATGCTCGATCAGCTTAATCAGGAATACGTCATTACCGCCCGGGTCAAAGGCCTGTCGGAGACCGCGGTGATCTGGCGTCACGCCTTCCGCAACGTGCTGATCCAGCTCATCACCATTGTCGGGCTGACTTATGCCTCGTTGCTTGAGGGTTCGGTGCTGACCGAGACCATCTTCGCCTGGCCGGGCATCGGCCAGTACATCACCAAATCGCTGTTCAACGCGGACATGAACGCGGTGATCGGCGGAACGGTGATCGTCGGTATCGGCTTCGTCGGCATCAACATGCTGTCCGATGTGCTCTATCGCATGGTCGATCCCAGGGCGCGGCGATGAGCGATAAGGCAACAGCCGCGACGACCAAAGAGAAGCAGGGATTGAAGGCTTGGCTGCTGTCGGATTCGCCGGGCTCCATGGCCCATGCCCGCTGCCAGCGGTTCTATCTCAACTGGTTGGTGTTCAGCGCCAACCCCATTGCCATGGCGGGCTTTTTTATTGTTGCGGGCCTAGTCTTGGCCGCCATCTTCGCGCCGTTGCTGACCAGCGGCGACGGCATCGAGCAGCATCTCGCCAACCGCCTGCAACCGCCCAGCGCCGAGCACTGGTTCGGCACCGACGAGTTGGGCCGCGATGTTTATGAGCGCATCATCTGGGGCTCGCGCATCACCCTTTATATCGTCGGGCTGGTCGGCATCATCGTGGCGCCGCTCGGGCTGATCATCGGCATCATCGCCGGTTATATGGGCGGCTGGGTCGATAACGTGCTCATGCGCATTACCGACATCTTCCTGGCTTTTCCCCGGCTCATCCTGGCCCTGGCCTTTGTCGCGGCGTTGGGACCGGGGCTGGAAAACGCGGTGTTCGCCATCGCCATCACCACCTGGTCGCCGTTCGCCCGCATCGCCCGGGCGGAGACCCTGACCATCCGCAATTCCGAGTTCATTATGGCGGCCCAGGTCCAGGGCGCCTCGACTGTGCGCATCCTGCTGTCCCACATCATGCCGCTCTGTGCGTCATCGATTATCGTCCGCCTGACCCTCGACATGGCGGGCATCATCCTGGTCGCCGCCGGGCTCGGTTTCCTCGGTCTTGGGGCTCAGCCGCCGCTCCCGGAATGGGGCGCTATGATCTCCACCGGTCGCCAGTTCCTCATCGATCAATGGTGGGTGCCGACCATTCCCGGTATTGCCATCCTGGTTGTCAGCATGGGCTTCAATCTGCTCGGCGACGGCCTGCGCGACGTCCTCGATCCCCGGAGTGGTCACTGATGACAGCCTTGTTAAGCGTCGAGGATCTGCGGGTTTCATTCACCACCCCCAAGGGCGTGGTCGAGGCGGTGCGCGGTATCGATTTTGAACTCGCCCAGGAGCGTCTCGGCATCGTCGGCGAATCCGGCGCGGGCAAGTCTCAGACCGGGCGCGCTATCCTGCGCCTGACCAGCGGCAACGGCCGCATCGACGCCAAGCACATGGAATTCGACGGCATCGACCTGCTTGGCGTCAGCGAGCGTCGCATGCGCTCGATCCGCGGCAACCGCATTTCCATGATCATGCAGGACCCGCAGTATTCCCTGAACCCGGTGATGACCGTGGGCTCGCAAATCGCCGAGGCCTATCTGGTCCATGCCAACGCCTCCAAACGGGAAGCTCGCGACCGCGCCCTCGACATGCTCGAGACCGTGCGCATCCGCGAGCCCGAGAAGGTCTATCACCTCTATCCCCACGAGGTCTCCGGCGGCATGGGCCAGCGCATCATGATCGCCATGATGCTGATCCCCGAGCCCGACCTGATGATCGCCGACGAACCCACATCGGCTCTTGATGTGACGGTGCAGCTCCAGGTCCTCGCCCTGCTCGACGATATGGTGACCCAGCGCGGCATGGGGCTGATCTTGATCAGCCACGATCTCAATCTGGTGGCGTCGTTCTGCGACCGGGTACTGGTCATGTACGGTGGCCGCATCATGGAGGCCCTCGACGCCAAGGACCTGCACAGCGCCCAGCACCCCTACACCCGGGGTCTGATCGACTGCCTGCCCCGGCTTGACGGCTCTCACGAGCAGTTGCGCGTGCTGCAACGCGACCCGGCGTGGCTCGAAGCATGATTAGGGTCGAAAACCTCAACGTCATGTTCGGCTACGGCCGCAATGAGGTGCAGGCGGTGCGCAACGCGTCATTCACCGTGGCTGAGGGCGAGAGTTTCGGTCTGGTCGGCGAGTCCGGGTCGGGCAAATCCACCGTGCTCAGGGCCATAGCCGGGCTGCACTCGCACTGGACCGGGACCATTGCCGTCGATGGCATCGACCTCAAGCCGAAACGGCCGCGCGAGTTCCGCAAGCTCTTGCAGATGGTGTTCCAGGACCCCTTCGGCTCGCTCCATCCCCGCCATACGGTGGACTTCATCCTCAAGGAGCCTCTGGCAATCCACCGTTTCGACGATGTCGAGGATCGCACCCTCAAGGCCCTCGACGAGGTCGGCCTGGGGCCCGAGTTCCGCTTCCGCTACCCGCACCAGATTTCCGGTGGCCAGCGCCAGCGTATCGCCATCGCCCGGGCGCTTATTCTCGAGCCGAGGGTGGTCCTGCTCGACGAGCCGACCTCGGCCCTCGACGTCTCGGTCCAGGCGGAAATCCTCAATCTCCTGGGCCGCCTGCGCGACGAACACGGCCTCACCTACATCATGGTCAGCCACAATCTGGCCGTTGTGGCGCATCTCTGTGAGCGCATCGCGGTCATGAATCGGGGCGCCTTCGTCGAGGAAATGACCGACCGTCAACTCCGCGAGGCGACACCGGCGCACGGCTATACCCGACAGCTCCTGGTCGCCAGCAAGGGATATAACCGCCAGGCCATCGACGGCTTCGTCGAGTTCGAATAAGGCTAAGGCCTACAACACCGGGTCACTGCCGTCTCTCGGGTCGCGGCTGGGCTTGGCATCGCCGACCTGTATGTAGAAGACCAGGGCGACGATGAGTGTTGTGGCGAGAAAGCCGAAGGCTAGGCGGTAGGCGGCCTCGGGCGCGGCGCCGTCGGTGGCCTCGAAAGTGCCGACGATGGCGCCGACGGCAAACTGCATGACCGCGACGCCGGTAAAGTTGGCGAAGTTGACGATGGTCACCGCGCGGCCGACCAGACGCTCGGGAAAGCTGGCCCGGCCGTGAGTCATGATCATGATCGAATAGGTGCCGATGAACCCGAGCATGGTCAGCAGCAGCACCGCCAGCCACAGCGGCGGCTGTGGCACGAGGGCCAAAGCCAGCAGCACGGCGGTGGTCGATAGAGCGCCGCCGACAACCAACCACTTGCGGGTGTCGAGCAGGCGGTCGAGCGGGCCGTAAAATAGCGGGCCGGCGATCAGGCCGATGGATGGCAGCAGCAGCACATTGCCCCGGGCGATGCCGTCGAGGCCGTGAACATCGGCCAGATAGGGTCCGGCCCACAGGGTCAACACCGTGGCCATGGTCGAGTAGGCGACGAAGGCCATGAGGGCGATATAGGGCAGGCGAGGATTGCCCAGCACCTCGCGCATGCCCCTGAGCGTGTCGCGCAGAGTCTCGCGGCGGCGCTGATGAAACGGGTGATCGGGCGGGGCGTCGCGAACAAAGGCGAAGACCGCACCGGCCATGACCAACGCCAACCCGGCCATGGCGACGAAGGCGCCGCGCCAGCCCATGTGGTCGGCGGCGTAGGCCAGGGGCGTTGCCGCCATGAGATTGCCGGTGCCACCTATAGCCAGCACCACGGCGGCGGCGGTGGCCAGGCGGTCGGGCGGGAACCAGCGGGCGCAGACCACCACGGAGCCCATGAACACACCGGCGCAGCCGACCCCGATCAGAGCCCGGCCCAAGGTCAATATGGCAAGGCTATCGGCGGCGGCGAAGACCAGGGAGCCGGCCACCGCGGCGAGCAGCAATCCGGCCATGGTATAGCGCGGCCCAAAGCGATCGAGCATGATGCCGAGGGGAATCTGTGTCGCTCCGAAGGCGAGGAAGAAGGCGCCGGTGACCGTGCCCAATGCTTCGGGCGACAGGGCCAGGTCGCGGGCCAGGTCGGGGGCGATGACGGCGATGGAGGTGCGGTAGAACTGGCTGATGAAGTAGGCCGCGCAGAGCGCCCCGACCACTTTCACGGTGGCGAAGGAAATAGTTTTCACGGATGGCTCTCTACAGATCGATCTCGGTCCACACCGGTTGATGGTCCGAACCGGCGGCGTCCATGTCGATGTGGCATGACCGTACCCGGCCGGCGAAGCCGGCGCTGACGAAGCAATAGTCGAGCTGTACGTCAACCCTGCCTTCTTCTTGGTTGAGGCGGCTGACCCGCTGGTAGCGCCCATGGCCGGCCAAGGTCCAGCTGTCGGCCAGGCGGTCGATGCTTTGCACATGGCCGTACCACTGGTCTTCAGGGCCGACGATGGCGCTGTATTCGGCGCTGTCGGGCTGGAGATTGAAATCGCCCATCCAGATTGCGTCGAGCGGCATGGCCGGCTCCTCGCCGCCCGCGGCCCACAGGCTATCGCCCCTGATCATCGGTTCGCCGGTCCACGGCCCGCCAGTGACGGCGGCGCGGTTGTGAAGGTCGAGCAGGTAGTCGATCTGCATCAGACGCTCGCGCGGCGAGACCGCGCTGAGATGGATCGACCATGCCCGTAGCGGCCCGTCCGGCGCATCGATGACGCCTTCCAGGGCCGGGGCGTCCATGTTGAATTTCTCGACGGTGGCGAGCTTGGGCAGCACGTAGTTGCGCGACCACATGATCGGCCAGCGTGCCAACAGCATGTTGCCGAACTGACGGCGGCGATTGATTACCGTGCCGTCGGCGGCGGCTTCGCTGGCGTCCATATCGAAGACTGGACAGTAAACCCAGTAGTAGCCGGGCAGCAGGGCCGCGAGGTCGGCGACCTGGTCGGTCATGCCGCTGCGCGGCCAATTGCGCTCGACCTCCTGCAGAGCAATGACCTCGGCGCCCTGGAGGGAATCAACAATGCGCGCCGTATCGAAGCGCCCGTCACGGCCCTTGGTGTACTGGATATTGTATCTGGCGAGTTTCATAGCGATCTCCTCCGGTTACCACGGCCCTGGTCTTATAGTTCGACATGGTGCGCCGCCCAACCAGAATTCCGCCGACCACGCGCAGGGACGGGCCAGCAATCGTTTTCACGGGTTTGTCAGAGGTCAATGTCGACCCACACCGGCTGGTGGTCGGAGCCGGCGGCATCCATGTCGATGTGGGACGCGCGCACCCGGCCGGCGAGGCCGGCGCTGACGAAACAATAGTCGAGGTGCCTGTCGGTCCTGCCTTCGTTATGGTCGAGACGACTGAACCGCTCGTCGCGCGGATGGCCGGCCAGGGTCCAGCTATCAGCCAGGCGGTCGGTGTTGTGCACATGGCCGTACCGCTCGTCTTCGGGACCGACGATGGCGGTGTACTCGGCGCTGTCAGGCTTAGCATTGAAATCGCCCATCCAGATTGCATCGAGCGGCATGGCCGGCGCCTCGCCCCCGCGGCCCACAGGCTATCACCGCGTATCATCGGCTCGCCGGTCCATGAAGCGCCGGTGGCGGCAGCGCGGTTGTGGAGGTCGAGTAGGTAGTCGATCTGCATCAACCGCTCACGCGGCGAGACGGCCCTGAGATGAATTGACCATGCCCGTAGTGGCCCGCCTGGTGCGTCGACCACCCCTTCCACGGCCGGGGCGCCCATGGTGAACGTCGTGACGGTGGCGAGCTTGGGCAGAACGTAGTTTCGCGACCACATGATGGGCCAGCGGGCCAACAGCATGTTGTCGAACTGGCGGCGGCGATTGACCACCGTTCCGTCGGCCGCGATCTCGCTGGCATCCATATCGAAAGCCGGACAGTAGACCCAGTAGTAACCGGGCAGCAGGGCGGCGAGGTCGGCGGCCTAGTCAGCCATGGCGGTGCGCGGCCAGTTTCGCTCGACCTCCTGCAGGGCAATGATATCGGCGCCCTGGAGAGATTCAACAATGCGCGCTGTATCAAAGCGCCCGTCACGGCCTTTGGTGTACTGGATGTTATAGCTGACCAACTTCATGATGATCCTCACCGGTTGCCGCGTCTCTGGCTTTATAGATCGACATGCCGTGCCGCCCAACCGGAATCCGCGACCGAAAATCAGTGAATTATGGTTGTGTCATTATGCCTTTCTTTACCATAAGGTTGGGGGTAGCATTCCGATCACAGGAATGTGCCCGAACCAAACCGGTTGGGGACATAATAATAGTACTTCGCGCGCGGCAGGTTGTTCGCCGCGGTTGTGAAAATAGGGAGAACCATGATGAAGCGTAAATTTATGCTAGGCGGTGTTGCGGCCGCCGCGCTGTCTCTTGTGCTGATGAACGGCGCACAGGCAGCGTGTCCGGCAGCTACCGTGGCCGACGCCATGGGCGTGGCCGGTGGCGCCTATCCGCAACAGTGGGACCTGGCCGAGTTCCAGTCGGCCGCCAACTGCACGCTGTCATTCAGCGAGAACCCGCGAATTGGTGCGCTGAACGGCATGATCGCGGGTAATCCCGCGTTGCCGGCGCTCGCCGATCGTCTGCCGTCGGAGCCCTTGGTGGTCGCGCCTTATGACGAGATCGGAACCTACGGCGGCACCCTGGATATGATTTCCAACGCTCTCGAAGCCGGCACCTCGGATCTTCTGTCGGTGCGCCACGTCAATCTGGTTCGCTTCTCAGACGATCTCGTCACCATCGTGCCCAACATCGCCAAGAGCTGGACATGGAATGACGACTTCACCCAATTGACCTTCCACTTGCGCAATGGCCATAAGTGGTCGAACGGCGATCCCTTCACGGCGGCGGATGTGGAGTTCTGGTACGAAAACCTGACCCAAGACACCAATGTCATCGCCAAGCCGAAGTCTGAATTGTTGGTCGGCGGCGAACCTATGACCGTCGACGCGATCGACGACCAAACCGTTCGCTTCAACCTGCCGGCGCCGAAGCCCGGCCTGTTGGCCCACTTCGCGTCGCACTACGGTCAGGGCTTCCAGTCGAAGAAGTTCCTCGGCCAGTTCCACCCGGCGATCAATCCGGATGCGGACGCCCTGGCCCAGTCCATGGGTTTCGAGAGCGGCTACGCGGTGGTCAATATGTACTACGGCCAGTCGGACTGGACGGATACGCCGACGCCGCTGCTGGTGGCGCCGGACAAGGTCGGCAACCTGCCAGCGGCCGTGATGCCGTCGCTGGAAGCCTACATCACCGTCGCTGAATCGCCTGAGGGCCGGCACTATGTGGCCAATCCTTATTTTCACATGGTCGACACGGCGGGCAATCAATTGCCCTATATCGACGAGCAAGACGAGACCATGGCCAACGACATGGAGGTCAGGATCTTGAAGATGCTCAACGGCGAGATCGAATACAAGGTCCAGTCCCTGGCGTTACCCATAACGCCGGTTCTGCTGGACGGCGCCGAGAAAGGCAATTTTACGGTTGACGTGCGACCGAAGATAGCCATGCCGGTATTCGGCATCAACGTGACCCATGCCGATCTCGACAAGCGGGCGGTGTTTGGCGATTTGAGATTCCGCCAGGCCATGTCGGTCGCCATCAATCGCGATGAGATCAACGAGGTCGTCTTCTTCGGTCTTGGTACGCCCCTGCAGTTTGTGCCGTTCAGCCCGGCGCCGCAGTTCGTTCCGGAGGACATGAAGCAATACTACGCCCAGTTCGATCCGGCTCTGGCGGCGAAGCTGCTTGACGAAATCGGCGTCGTCGACCAGAACGGCGATGGCGCGCGGGATCTGCCCAATGGCAAGAAGCTGGTGATCAACATCCAGTTCGCCACCCAGGGCATCCCCACCGAGGTTGTCGAGATGGTCGCTCAGCACTGGACTAACGTCGGTATCGAGACCACCGCCAAGGAAATCACGCCTGACGAATACCGTTCCGCTCAGTCGTCCAATCACCTCGACGTGATGATGTGGGACACGGGCACGCCCCTGGCCATCATTCTCGGCTTCTCGGAGCTGTTCCTGCCGCCGTTCGGGGGCTATTTCGGCGTCCGTAACGGCATGTTGTGGGCCGAATATATCGACAGCGAGGGCGCCAGCGGCGTCAAGCCGCCGGATTATGTCTACCAGATCATCGACGACATCAACGCGTTCCAGTCGACGGCCGTCGGGACGCCTGAATCGGACGCCCTCGGCGCCCGTCTGGTGACGAACATGACGAGCAACTTGATATACATCGGAGCGGTTCTCGGGCCGGCGCCGATCTATCACCGCAATGTCCTGAAGAATTTCACGCTCTTCAAGACTGCGTCCTACGAGTATTACAGGACGTACCCCTACCGGCCGCAGCAGTGGTTCTTGACCGAAAAGAACTAAGCGGTAGTCAAAAAAATTGAGAGCCGCCGGGCGCGCATTCGCGTCCGGCGCCTTCTCCGTTTAGGGAGTTACTCGCCTATAAAGATGTAGGGGTTCGAGGTCGTCGGGAATGTTGCAATTTAGCCGTTTCGTGGCCATGCGGATCGTCATGGCAATTTTCACATTGCTCACGGTGTCCTTCATCGTATTCAGTTTGATGGAACTGGTTCCCGCAAACTGCGCGGAACGCTATCTGGCGTTCAAGAACTCCCAGGGACAGCAAATCTCGATCTCCGACATCGAAGCCGAAGAGATTCGCATGGGCCTCGACAAGCCTTATGTGGTGCGCTGGGTGAACTGGGTCTCAAACGTCTTCCTGCGCGGCGATTTTGGCACATCCTGCATCTTGCGGGTGCGGGTCAATGACCTGCTCGGCACCAAATTCTGGATATCGCTCGGCATCTGCCTGGCGTCCTTGATGCTGGCCTACACCATCGCCGTTCCCGTCGGCATATATTCGGCGACGGCGAACAAACCCGGACTCAACAATATCCTGCGTTTCGTGTCCTATCTCGGCCTGGCCATGCCGAACTTCCTGTTGGCGCTGATGATCATGCTGGCGTCAACCATTATCTTCGGCGACAGCCTTACGGGCCTGTTCAGCAAGGAGTACCGCGACGCCGACTGGTCTTACGACCGGTTCATTGATTTCCTGTCCCACGTCTGGCTTCCGGTGTTCATTCTGGGCTGGTCGGCGACGGCCTTCGCGCTGCAGACCGTGCGCGCCCTGATGGCCGACGAATACGGCAAGCTTTACGTCACCGCCGCGAAGGCGCGGGGCTTGGCCGGCCGCCAGTTGCTGTGGCGTTATCCCGCGCGCCATGCCCTCGGGCCGATCATCAATTCCCTCGGTTTCGATCTAAACCGGGTGTTCAACGAACTGCCGATCATCGCCCTTATCCTGACCCTGACGGAGGCCGGTGCATTGCTCCTTGAATCCCTGGCGCGGTCGAACGATCAGCAACTCGCTAGCGCGATCATCTTAATGCTGACCGGCTCAATCATCGGCTTGAACTTATTCACCGACATCCTGCTGGCGCTGTTCGATCCGCGGGTTCGCCGCGGCATCATGGGGACTGCGTGATGACCGATACGCCGAGTACCGTTGAACCAACGACCGCCGTTGATGCCGAGGCCGAACGCAAGACCAAGGAAGCCTATTTCACCGCCGGCCAGTACGCCCTGATCTGGGCCCGGTTCAAGAGCAACCGCTCGGCCATGGTGGCCGGGATGATCCTGATCATCATGATCGTGATGGGACTGACCGCGCCGTTCCTCTCGCCTTACGACCCGAATATCGCCGGGCGCGACGAAGAGTATCAGAACGGCGCGCCGCAATTTCCCAAGCTCTGGGACGAGAACGGATTTTCGTTCCGGCCGTTCCTCTATACCCTGGGCCGCGAGCGCTCGGCTGCGACTAATTTCCGTTGGGTCACTACGGTCGATCGAGATCAGCGCCGCTTTGTCGAGTTTTTCGTCAAGGGCTGGGAGTTCTATGTCGTCAATATCAATTTGGATTTGCCCGGCGAGACCTTCGACTTCCGCTTGAAAACCTGGAGGGTTGAGACCCATCTGTTTGGTATGGATGTCGGGATGATCCACCTGTTTGGCACGGAGGCCGCCGGCAAGGACATCTTCTCGCGAACCATGTTCGCCATCTGGACGTCGCTGGCGGTCGGCACTATCGGCGTGTTCATCGCCTTCGTGCTGGCCCTGATCATCGGCGGCATATCCGGCTATGCCGGCGGCTGGACCGATTCCGTACTGCAGATGATCACCGACGCGGTGCGCACCATGCCGGCGATCCCCCTGTTCATGGCCCTGGCCGCCATGGTGCCCGACGAATGGGGCGCCGAGACGCGATTTTTCTTCATTTCGGTGATTCTCGGGCTGATCGGCTGGCCCACCCTGGCGCGCCGCATTCGCACCCATCTGCTGACCGAACGGGCCCAGGAATACGTACTGGCGGCCAGGCTGTGCAACGCCTCGCCCGGCCATATTATCCGCCGCCACCTGCTGCCCAGCTTCTCCAGCTATATCATCGTCGATCTGGTGATCTCGTTCCCCTACATGGTCTTGTCGGAGACCGCGCTCAGTTTCATCGGCCTTGGCCTCAAGGATCCGGTCAACAGCCTCGGCGTGTTGCTGCAGAACGTGACCAAGGTTGACGTGCTGCTGAACTACCAGTGGTACTTCATCCCGGCCGGTTTCTTTATGACCCTGGTGCTCGCTTTCGTGTTCGTCGGCGATGGCCTGCGCGACGCGGCCGACCCCTACTCGGGGCACAACTGATGAGCCGCTCGCTTCTCTCCGTCGATGATCTGACAATCCGGTTTCGCACCGACGAAGGTCTGGTAACGGCGGTCGACGACACCTCGTTCGAACTCAAGGACGGCGAGATTCTCGGCCTTGTCGGCGAATCCGGTTCCGGCAAGTCGGTCACCGCTAAGGCACTGATGCAGCTCAATGCGGGCAATGCATCCTATGGTGATGACAGCCGCATCACCCTGCGCCTCGACGGCGAAGATGGCCAGGACATCGACGTGCTGACCCTGACCAGATCCAGTGATCTGAAGGTCATCCGGGGCGGTGCCATTTCGATGATTTTCCAGGAGCCCATGGCGAGCTTCGCACCGGCCATTACCATCGGCGCCCAGATGGTTGAGCAGTTGTTGCTGCACACCACCATGAACAAGCGCGAGACCAAGGATTATTCCATCGAGATGCTGGGACGGGTGGGTATCTCCGACGCGGCCCTGCGCTTTAACCAGTACGCCTTCGAGCTGTCCGGCGGCATGCGTCAGCGCGCCATGATCGCCATGGCCCTGTCGACCAAGCCTCGGGTCCTGATCGCCGACGAGCCGACGACGGCGCTTGACGTCACTATTCAGGCCCAGGTGCTGGATCTGATGCGCGACCTGGTCTCGGAATACGGCATGGCCATCCTGTTCATTACCCACGATCTCGGGGTCATCGCCCAGACCGCTGATCGGGTGGCGGTGATGTATCTTGGCGAGATCGTCGAGACCGGCTCGGTACGCCAGGTGATTCACACGGCGGCCCATCCCTACACCCAGGGCCTGCTCCACGCCTTGCCCCGACTCGACGACCTCGAGGCGCCGCTGACCCCGGTCGCCGGCGATATTCCAAGCCCGCTGGAACGCCCGTCCGGCTGTGTCTTCCACACCCGTTGCCCCCTGGCCATACCCGGCCGATGCGATGTCGCGGTGCCGGAAACCACCACGCTCGGTGAAGGCCATACGGTTGCCTGTTTCGCCGTGTCATCACCAGCGGAGGCCACGGCGTGATTTCCAAGCCTCTTTTATCGACCCGTGATTTGTCGGTACATTTCTCCATGGGCGGGCCGCTGTTCGGCCCGGAGACGTTTGCCCGCGCCGTTGATGGTGTGTCGCTGGATATTCCCGCAGGCACATTCTTCGGCCTGGTCGGGGAGTCCGGATCGGGCAAGACGACCTTTGGCCGCGCCCTGCTTCGGGCGGTGCCGATCACCGACGGACATATACAGTATGACGACGATGACGCCAGCTACGACGTTCGTGCCCTGACCAAGGATGACCTCAAGGAATACCGCAAGCGCTGCCAGCTTATCTTTCAGGATCCCTACGCGGCGCTTAGTCCGCGCATGACTGTTCGCGATATCATCGCCGAACCTCTGGAGGTCATGAAGCTGACTAATTCGCGGGAAGAAACCGATGGGCGGGTCCGCGAAATCGCCGCTAAATGCCGCCTCAACCTGGAGCATCTGCGGCGCTACCCCCACGCTTTTTCGGGCGGTCAGCGTCAGCGTATCTCCATCGCCCGGGCCCTGGTCTGCAATCCGCGCTTCCTGGTCGCCGACGAGTGCGTCGCGGCGCTCGACGTTTCGATCCAGGCGGACATTCTCAATCTTCTAAATTCCCTGCAACAGGAACTGGGGCTGACATTCCTGTTCATCTCCCATGATCTTTCCGTGGTCGCCCATACCTGTGACATGGTCGCGGTCATGTACCTTGGCCGCATTGTCGAGGTGGCTCCAACCAAGAAGTTGTTCTTCAACACCCGCCACCCCTATACCAAGGCCCTGCTGTCGGCGATTCCGTCGATCGATCCGGATGCTGAACATTCGGTCATCAAACTCGAAGGTGAGATTCCCAGCCCGACCAATCCGCCGCCCGGTTGCAAGTTCCATACGCGCTGTCGCTTCGCCCGCGACTATTGCACCGAGCACGAGCCGGCCTTGGGCAACATGGACGACAGCCACCAGGTTGCCTGTCATTTCGCCGATGAACTGGCAGATCAACTGGCGGCCGAAACCGGTCTTTCGGAGAGCGCTTAAGCCGCCGTTGTTCGGGCTCGCCGATAATGGAAATTCTGACAGTTCTTGCCGCCGTATCCCTGGCGGTATGGCTCTATCTGGTGTTTTTGCATGGTGGCTTCTGGCGCGCCGACCAGCGCCTGGAGGCGTCGCCGGCATACGACAGTGACGGGCCCGGCGTCGTGATGATGGTGCCGGCGCGGGATGAGGCGTCGGTTATTGGTCGGACCGTCGCCGCCCTGTTGGCCCAGGACTATCTTGGCGACCTTGCCCTGATCATGATCGACGATCGCAGCCGTGACGGCACCGCCGATGCCGCGCGAGCCGCCGCCGAGGGCGATGATCGCCTGCACATCCTCGATGGTAAACCGTTGCCGGCGGGCTGGGCCGGCAAGATGTGGGCGCTGTCTCAGGGGGTGGCGCGGGTCTGCGAAATTCTGCCCGAGGCGCGCTATTTCCTGTTCACCGACGCGGACATTGATCATGACCCGGGAGTGTTGCGCGCGCTGGTCGCCAAGGCCGAAAATGAGTGCCTGGATCAAGTCTCGCTCATGGCCTGGCTGCGTTGTGAGACCGCCTGGGAGCGGCTGCTGATCCCCGCCTTCGTATTTTTCTTCCAGAAGCTCTACCCATTCCCCTGGATCAACGATCCACGCCGCAAGCTGGCGGCGGCGGCGGGCGGTTGCGTGCTGGTACGCCGCCACGCTCTGGACCGGGCCGGCGGCATCGCGGCCATCAAGGGGGCGCTGATCGACGATTGTGCCCTGGCCCGGGTGATCAAGCCAGGCGGCGCCATATGGCTCGGCTTGACGACCATGACCCGTAGCCATCGGCCCTATGTCGGCCTCCGTGACATCTGGAATATGGTCGCTCGCTCGGCCTATACCCAACTTCACCACTCCCCCTGGCTGCTCGCCGGTACCGTCGTCGGCATGGTGGTAATTTATCTCGCGCCGCCGGCGGCCTTGATCTGGGGCATGGTGACCGGCCACGGCGGTCTGATCACCCTGGGAACCGTCGCCTGGTTGCTTATGGCCGGGGTCTATGGACCGACCCTGGCGCTCTATAACCGGCCCCGGATTGCCGCCGTATTGTTGCCGGTTTCCGGTTTCCTTTACACCCTAATGACCATTGATTCAGCGGTCCGCCATTGGCGCGGGCGGGGCGGCGAATGGAAGGGGCGCGTTCAGGTTAAAAATTGACCTCGCCGAAATGAATCGGTGAGGCGGCAGTATCGTTAAATCAGTCTTTACGAATCACCCGCTATAACGGGCCCCATGCTTGCACTTTCCGCAGCGAAGGGTTCCGATTCAAAGAGGGAATTCAAGGCGGGCTTTAAGGCCTACCGGGATGGCGATTTCGATATCGCGCTCGAGAAATGGACTCCGCTGGCAGACGAGTGCGCCGCCGAGGCCCAGGTCAATCTTGGAATCATGTTCGCCAAGGGCGAAGGGGTTGAACAAAAACCTGGACATCGCTTTTGGCTGGTACAGCAAGGCCGCTGAAAGCAGCTACCCCAAGGCGACGTTCAACGTCGGTGTCATGTACGAGAACGGTCAGCCCGTCGAACAAAGCTATGACGAAGCCATGACCTGGTACATACGGGCCGCTGGTCTTGGCTACGGGCCGGCCTGTCATGCCATCGGAATTCTCTATCAGCGCGGTCACGGGGTCGAGCAAAGTAACGCTGAAGCAGTGCAGTGGTATCTTTCGGTGGCTGAAAAAAACGTCGGAGGCCAGTTCGCTCTCGGCACCATGATTGAAGACGGCGAAGAGATTCCGGTCGACCCGGTAGGCGCGGCACAACTCTACAGCGAGGCGGTTCGGCGTGGCCATCTTGAAGCCCATTACCGGTTGGGGCGATTCAACGAATTCGGCCTCGGCGTCGACCAGAATCACCACGAGGCCATGCGGCTTTATATGGAAGCCGCCGACCGTAACCATTGGCCGTCTCATTTCCGCATCGGTGTGCTGCACCAGAGCGGCCTCGGTACACCGCGCGATGACGATAAGGCGCTGTCCTGGTTCCGCAAGGCGGCGTACGCCGAATATGCCGAAGCTCAATACATGGTCGGCAAGCTTTACGAGACCGGCCGTGGCGTCAAGAAGGACGAGCAGAAGGCGGGGCGCTGGTATGTCATGGCTGCCGGCCAAGGTGACCCGTGTGGTTGCCATGCTCTTGGGCTGGCCCAGGAGTCTGGCCGTGGCGTACCCAGCAGTCTCGAGGAAGCTGTCGCCACTTACGAAAAAGGCGTCGCCCAGGACAACGATCAGGGTTGCGAGTATCTGCGCATGGCGGCCGAACAGAACGATCCCGAGGCCTGTTCAAATCTTGGTCAGGTTTACCTCAAGGGCGAGGGCGCCGAACAGGACGCGAACAAGGCGATCTATTGGTTCCGCCATGGTGCCGAGCAGGGCTTCGCCAGCGCCCAGTATTATCTCGCGCTGATGTATATCCAGGGCCAGTCGGTGGCGAGCGATCTGGTCGAGGCCTACATGTGGCTCGATCTGGCGGTCAAGCAGGACGGCCGTGAGGCCCTGAAGACCTGCGGGCTTATCACCAAGCAGCTGTCGCCAGCCGAGGTCAACGAGGCGGAAGAGCGCGTGGCCAACTGGAAGCCGACCGTTCCCTAGAGCGGCTTCAGAGAATACGGTGCCATTTGACCACTTCCCCTTAATCCGTGGTTAGGCGCGCGCCGATTCCGCGGCCACCAGCACAAAGAAAAAGGGGGCCGGCAAAATAGCCGGCCCCAAGTTGGGGAATGCAGGGAGGGCACCCTTTCTCAGGTGTCCGCCCCTTCGTACCATCCGATTCACCGCCCCGTCGGTGATGGACGTCACACCGAATTTGTCGAATTCTGGCGAAATCAGACGAATAACTCGCCTTGATCGGTGTTGAGGGCCTGGCCCGTAATATTCGCGGCCGCTGGGGAGGCCAGGAAAATGTAACTGGCGGCCATGTCGTCGGGCTCCATCAACCCGGCCATGGACTGGGCCGAAAGAATTTCGGCCAGACAGTCGTCCTCAGCTCGGCCCTCCCGCTCCGCCATGATCGACAGCGAGCGCATTCCCGGTAAAGTCGAATGTACTCATTTGCCGCCTTCTTCAGGGGTCATAAGCGCGCGCTCGGCCATCTCTTCGTTGCGCCGACCTTCGTCGCGCATGAGATCGCGTATATGATTGCGCAGATGGAAGAACGCCTCGGTCTCCTTGACTGTGATATCGCGCTCGCCGGTAATATGGTCGGCAACCTGAACTTTCTCGATGATGGTCGCTGGCCGGGCCAAGAACATGAAAATACGGTCCGCCAGGTAAACCGCTTCCTCGACATCATGGGTGACGAAGATGATGGCCTTGCGCTCCTCGCGGTTGATTTCGAGGAGCTGATACTGGAAAAACTCGCGGGTCTGGGCGTCGAGGGCGCCGAACGGCTCGTCCATCAACAGGATGTCGGGCGCCGCCGCCAGGGTCCGGGCGATGGCAATCCGCTGGCGCATGCCGCCCGAAATGCGGTTGACGTAGTAGTTGGCGAAATCCTTGAGGCCCACCAGTTCCAGGTAATGGCGGGAAATCTCGTCCTTCTCGGCCTTGCTGATATCGTCGCGATAGCGCGTGCCGAAGCGGATATTTTCGACGACGGTCAGCCAGGGGAACGACGTGTAGGCCTGAAACACCATGCCCTTCTTGCGGTCCGGACCGGTCACTTTCGCGCCGTCGAGGTGAATGGTGCCGCTGTTCGCCGTCTCGAGCCCACCGACAATCCGCATCAGCGTCGTCTTGCCGCAGCCCGAGGGTCCGAGATAAACGACGAACTCGCCGGCCTGGATATCCATGGAGACGTTGTCGATGACGTGAACGTCGCCGTGGCGGACATCGCCCCCAAAAGTCTTGCTGACGCCGTCGATGCGGAGAAATGGCATATCACCGGTCGTTGCCTGGGCGCCTCAGAGATAGCGGAAATAGCGACGATGGACGAAGCGGATCGCCTGGTCGGTAACCAGACCGATGATGCCCACAGTGAGGATGCCGGCCATCACTTCGGGCGTCATGACGAAGCGCCGCGCCGACCAGATGGCGTGGCCGATGCCGGCGTTGGCGGCGACGATCTCGGCGATGATGATGTAGGTCCAGCACCAGCCCAGAGTGATACGCAGGTTGTCGATGACACTGGGCAGCATGGACCGGAAGACGATATGCCAGGTAATCTGTCCGGACCTTGCCCCCAGGGTAAAGCCGGTCTCGACGAACTCGCGCGGCACCCGCTTGGCGTCGTCGGCGATCAGCAACACCAGTTGGAAGAAGGTTCCCATCCATAGCACCGCGATCTTCGAGGTTTCGCCGATACCGAACCAGATGATCAATAGCGGTACCAGCGCCGGTACCGGCAGATAGCGAATGAAGTCGACGATGGGCTCGATCAGGGTGCCGACGGCGCGATAGCTCGACATCCAGATGTCGACGGGTATGGCCGTCACCGCCGACAACAGGAAGGCGCTCCACAGAGCGACGCGATCCTGATCGGCAAGATCGACGCCTTCATGGTCGACCCGCCGAATGACCCGCTGGAGGCTTTTGCCGGCATCTCGGCCGTGATTTGCGACCATAACCTGGGGTATCTCAAGCAGCCGATCTGGCGCCACGTAATCGCCACTAGCGTGATCGAGGGAAGTTCCGATTTCGGGCACGGTTACGCGGCGCTCGACCAGAAACTCGGCGCGCTTTTCGGTAGTCTGCTCGATATACTGGCGCGCCGCGGCAGGCTCGATTCCGCCATCGACTGCACGGCGGCGGGCGAGATCCTGTTCAAGCTGCAGAACGCCCGCTTCATCGAACTCATGGCCGACGACGCCTAAATCCGGCCGATATGGACCACCGCGTCCGCGGCGACATCGCCTTCGTCCTCGGCCACTACATGGCGGGCCGGCAATCGATGTCCGCTTAGAGGCCGTCGAGCAGGATCAACTCACTGTCGGCGCCGGCCTTGCGGGCTTCGAGCCAGGGCTGGTACTCGGCAGAGGTATAAAACGCCTGGGCCGCTTCCTTTGTGGGGAATTCGATGACCACCACCACGTTAGGTGCATCGCCGTTGCTTTCTATGACATCCATTTCCGGGCTGCGCACCAGATATTTGCCGCCGTGGGATTCGACGATCGCCTCGACCGCCGGAATATAGCCCTCGATCCACGCCGGATCTATGATCATCACACGCCCTACCACATAGACTGACATCGTTTTTCCTCCCCTTGACCGGTCAATTTTCGACGGTCGCAAATGTTATCGTCGACAAAACCTTACAGGGTTGTTGCCCGTTCTGTCAGCCCTTGGTGTGGTCAACTTTTTGTGGGGTCGGAAAAACGGCGCGCCACCCGTTCCATGGTCAGACCCTGGATGACGATGGAGAAGATGACCACCGCGTAGCAGGCGGTAAGCATCAGTTCACGCTCGGCCGAGGGCGGCAGGGACAGCACCAGAGCCACGGAAATGCCGCCGCGCAGGCCGCCCCAGGTGAGAATCGGGATGGCGCCCTTGGAGAAGTCCTGGCCGAGGCGCAGAATCGAGATCGGCCCGGCCACTGCCGCCAGGCGGGCGATCAGTACCAGGGGGATGGTCAGCAGGGCGGCGATCAGCACGCCGGGCTCGCCGCTGATCGCCACCACCTCGAAGCCGATCAGCATGAACAGCAGTGAATTGAGGATTTCGTCGGCCAGGGACCAGAAGGTGTGAATGTGCTCCCGTGTGGTGTCGCTCATGGCCAGGCGGGCGCCGTGATTGCCGATCAGCAGCCCGGCGACGACCACGGCGATCAGCCCCGAAACATGCAGCCGGTGGGCCACCGCGTAGGTCACGGTGACCAGGGCCAGGGTGATGATGACCTCGATGTTGTGCTCATCCAGGGAGCGCATGGCGTAGAACGCGATGCAACCCGTCGCCAGGCCGAGCAGCGCCCCGCCGACTGCTTCGGCGAGGAACAGCACCGCCACCGAGCCGGCGCTGACCTCGGCGCCGCCAGTACCGCCGGTGGCAATGGCCGCAAGAATGGCGAAAACCACCACCCCGACGCCGTCGTTGAACAGGCTCTCGCCGGCGATCTTGGCTTCCAGGCTGGGCGGCACTGCGACTTTCTTGAGGATGCTCATAACCGCCACCGGATCGGTCGGTGAGATCAGCGCGCCGAACACGAGGCAATAGGCCAGGGGCACGGTCTGGCCGGTGGCCTGGAAGATGACAAAGGCGCCGCCGCCGACGATGGCGGTCGACATCACCACCCCGACCGTGGACATGGCGGCAATCGCCCATTTGCGCTCGGCCAGGGCGGACAAATCCACATGCAGGGCGCCGGCGAACAGCAGGAAGCTCAGCAGTCCTTTCATCAGGGCTTCGGTGAAGTCGATCTCGCCGAGCATGACGCGCACGGAATTTCCGAGGCCCCAGGCCGGCACGGCCGCATCCGCTATGAGAGCGCCCAGAGATACCGCCAGGGCGATGACCACCAGGCCGATGGTATGGGGCAGCTTGAGCAGCTTGTGATTGATGTAGCCGAACAACGCGGCGAGGCCGAGCAACACGGCGACAAGATCGAAAGCGGTTTCCATGGTGGCGGGCTAGCTCCTCGAATCAGGTCGGCGAATATAGATGATCCAGTAGATCAGGGTGACGAATACGCTGCCGCCAATGATGTTGCCCAGAGTCACCGGTATCAGATTGCCGACGAACCCGGCCATGGTGAGCCCGTCACCGTCCGCCAGCATGGCCATGGGGATGAAGTACATGTTGGCCACGGAATGCTCGAAACCGAGCGCCACGAAGGCCGAGATCGGCGGGATAATGGCGAGGATCTTGCCGGCCACCGTATGGGCCGCGAAGCACAGCCATACCGCCAGACAAACCAGGGTATTGCACAGCACGGCGCGAAAGAACGCTTCGGTGAAGGGCAGGGCGACCTTTGCTTTCGCGATGGCCACCGCGGTCTCGCCGACCGCACCGCCGTCGAGGGCCAATATGCCCGACCAATGGACGATTACCGTCGTGGCCACGGCGCCGGCGAAGTTCCCCGCATAGACCAACAGCCAGTTTCGCAGCATGGCGGCGAGCGTAATCTTACCGTCGGCCCAGGCCATGACGATCAGGTTGTTGCCGGTGAATAGCTCGGCCCCGGCGATGACCACCAGCACCAAGCCGAGGGAGAAGGCCATGCCGCCGACCAGGCGGCCGACGCCGAAGCCCAGGCCGCTGGTGGTCATGACCAGGGTGAAGAACATGGCGCCAAAGGCGATGAACGCGCCGGCGAGGACGGCCAGAGTCAGGGTCTGCAGGGTCGGCAGCGCCGCCTTGGCGACCCCGGCATTCTCGACCCGGGCGGCGATCTGCGGCGGCGCATAGGCATCGAGGCCGTTGGCCGCTGGCTGAGCGTGGTCGTTCATGAAGCAAACCCTAATCCATCATTGGTGACCCGTCACTTGGCGCGCGGCCTAAATTGGCAAGGTGTCCGGGCTATCGGTGCGTTCGAGAAGTTCCGCGATGGTATCCATTCCGGCCGTCATGCGATGGCGGCTTATCTCGTAGCCCAGGCAGAGGCGGACCGCGTGCGGTACAGGGGCTTGGCCGACGGCAAATGCCTCGGCGGTCAATAGCTTTACGCCGCGTGCCTCTGCCGCTGAGCGAAATCCGTCGGCCCGCCAAGGCGCAGGTAACGGCAGCCACAGGTTCAGGCCATTGGGATCGCCCTTAAATGG
Organism: uncultured Alphaproteobacteria bacterium; assembly: GCA_964645285.1. GTDB lineage: Bacteria > Pseudomonadota > Alphaproteobacteria > JAAXGF01 > JAAXGF01 > JAYZAP01. The sequence continues at coordinate 1,564 of CAZYDR010000035.1, read as the reverse complement.
GTAACCCGCCAAGATGTGACGGGCAATCTGCTGTCGCGCCAGTATTTCGTCGCGCTGCCAGTTGTTCAAGCGATCCGCCGTGCCGTCGAATATCCATCGGCTGGCGATTTCGGCCATCAGGGGCGGTGGCATCCAGCATGACATGGCGATGGCGCCGCGAATGGCCCGGCGATAGGTCTCCGGCATGTGCAGATAGCCGATGCGCAGTCCGGGCGCCAGACTCTTGGAAACGCTGGTGATGAAGACGGTCCGCTCCGGCGCGAATACTGCCAGCGGCGGGGGTCGGTACCGGGGCAGAAACCCGAACACATCGTCTTCGATGATTGTGAGCCCGTGCTGGCGAGCGACGTCGGCGATGGCCCGGCGGCGCTCCTCCGGCATGGTCACGGTCGTCGGGGTGTGCAAGGTCGGCAGGCAATAGAGCGTCGTTGCCCCGGTTTTGCGGCATGCCGCGTCGAGTTTGTCGGGCTTCAGCCCCTGTTCGTCGAGTTCGACCGGACAGAGTTTCAGGCTGAGATGATGAGCCATCTGCTTGAGCGGCGCGTAGGTCATCTGTTCCGTAAAAAGGGTGTCTCCCGGCCGGGTCGTCGCCATCAAACTGGCCATCACGCCATGTTGGGCGCCGGTGGCCAGCACAACGTTGCGACCGGACACATCCATTCCCAGCCGATTTATCCAGGTGGCCCCGGCCTCGGCATGGGCATCGAGGTCGCCGTCCGGCTGGTAATCGAGGAAGCTGGCCAGTGTGGGCGAATGACTGAGTTCGGCAAGGGTTTGCGACAGCATTTCGGCGCTGCGACCAACCGACGGCAGATTCAGGCGGAAGTCGATAGGGCCGGTTTCGCGCCGTACGAGATGAGCGGACGGGATGGTCTCATATGATCGTTGGTCTCCGGTCCGGACATATGTGCCACGGCCGATTTCGCCCTGAACCAGACCCCGGCGCAGAGCCTCGCCATAGCCGCGCGTGACCGTGTTGAGCGACACCCCAAGCTGATAGGCCAGGTCGCGCTGGGGTGGCAGCCTGGCTCCTCTGTCAAGTCGGCCGTCGGCGATCGCGCCGCCGATTTCATCGGCAATGATACGATATTTGGGGCCGGGTTTACCGGTGATGTCGGGCGACCAAATTGTCATGGTGACAATCAATACATTGACTCGAATTTAGTGTCAAATTTATCATTACAATATCGTTGAAACAAGGATCACCACCATGAATGCTTCAGCCGAGACCGTGATACGACCCAATACCGCCGATTCACCCGGTGGTACGCCAACCTCTACGGCCGCGACATCACCGAGCGTAAGCAGGCCGAAGTCGAAATGCTCAAGGCCAAGGAGGAGGCCGAGGTCGCCAACCGCACCAAGAGCGATTTCCTGGCCAATATGAGCCACGAGCTGCGCACGCCGCTTAATGCCATCATCGGCTATAGCGAGCTGTTGATGGAGAACGCCGAGGACGATGGCCAGGACGGCTATATTCCCGACCTCAAGAAGATCATGGGCGCCGGCATCCAGAAGGGCGACTAGGCGATGCCTTCATGGCGACATAAAACCGCGATGCTCT
>CAZYDR010000034.1:33855-35235 GCA_964645285.1 uncultured Alphaproteobacteria bacterium | reverse complement strand
GGTTGACCCATTGGACCGGCATGCGGAACGGTTGGTGCGCTGCGTCCGACGCGATTTCAACGGTTTCCAGATAACTCAACAGGGTCGGACCGAGGTACCAGTGGCTGCGGGCGCCCGGCGCGATCAAGTTATCGCCCTGCAGGGCGGAAATCGGAATGGCGGTAATATCCTCAAAGCCGAGATCGGCGGTAAAATCTTCGTATTCCTGTTTGATCGCCTCGAAGGTTTTCTGATCGAAGTCGACCAGGTCCATTTTGTTGACCGCCAACACCGCCTTCCTGATTCCCATCAGCGATACGATATAGCTATGGCGCCGGGTTTGAGTGAGAACGCCTTTTCGAGCATCGACCAGGATCACCGCCACATGGACGTTGGATGCGCCGGTGGCCATGTTGCGGGTGTATTGCTCCTGCCCCGGCGTATCGGCGACGATGAACTTGCGTTTTTCGGTGGTAAAGAAACGGTAGGCCACGTCGATGGTGATGCCTTGTTCGCGCTCGGCCTGGAGACCATCGAGCAACAGGGCAAAATCAATGGCATCGCCCTGGGTGCCAACTCTCTTAGAGTCGCTTTTCAGGGCCGCGAGCTAGTCTTCGAATATGAGTTTGGAATCCCAAAGCAGGCGGCCGATCAGGGTGCTCTTACCGTCATCGACGGAGCCGCAGGTGATGAAGCGCAGTAGGTCTTTGTCTTCCTGGGCCTCGAGATAGCCATCGATATCCGTCGAGATCGATTGCGATCCGGGGGCCACTAGAAATACCTCTCTTGCTTTTTCTTCTCCATGGAAGCGGTCTGGTCGTGATCAATCATCCGGCCCTCGCGCTCTGAACCACGCGCCACCAGCGTCTCCTGAATGATTTCCGGCAGGTTGGCGGCGTCGGACTGGACCGCGCCGGTGAGCGGATAGCAACCGAGGGTGCGAAATCGAACGTGGCGCATCTCGGGCTTCTCACCGGGATCAAGGACCATCCGATCATCATCGACCATGATCAAATCGCCGTCGCGTTGCACCACCGGGCGCTTAGCCGAAAAATACAGCGGCACGATGAGAATGTTTTCCAGATATATGTATTGCCAGATATCCAACTCGGTCCAGTTGGAGAGCGGGAAAGCGCGGATGCTTTCGCCCTTATCGACCCTGGCGTTGTCGAGGTTCCATAGCTCCGGGCGCTGGTTTTTCGGGTCCCAGTGGTGGTTTTCAGTGCGGAACGAAAAAATCCGCTCCTTGGCCCGCGACTTTTCCTCATCCCGGCGCGCGCCGCCAAAGGCAGCATCGAAGCCGTGTTTATCCAACGCCTGTTTCAAGGCTTCGGTCTTTATCACATGGGTATAAATACTCGAGCCGTGGGTGAACGGATTGACGTTGTCCTTGACCCCATC
>CAZYDR010000034.1:0-33845 GCA_964645285.1 uncultured Alphaproteobacteria bacterium | reverse complement strand
TTCGTATGGACCAGTAATTCAACACCGAGCTGCGAAGCCGTCCGGTCGCGAAATTCGATCATCTCCCTGAACTTCCACGTGGTGTCCACATGGAGTAACGGGAACGGCAGCGGAAAGGGATAGAACGCGGCGCGGGACAGATGCAGCATCACCGAAGAATCCTTGCCGATCGAATAGAGCATCACCGGGTTTTCAAATTCGGCGACGACTTCGCGCATGATATGGATGCTTTCAGCCTCAAGCTGGCGCAAATGAGTCAAGCGGTCGGGGGTCATGGAAAATTCCAGGTAGTCTCAAGGAATCGCCGCCGGGGAACAGTAACCGAGTGCTAGATCACTTGCCGGCGCGGAACGAGTTGGCCGGATAGACGCCAAGCACCCTGACATAGCGCGAGAAAAATCCAAGCTCCTCGAGAGCGAGGCGGACGTTTTCCTCGGCCGGATGTCCTTCGATGTCGGCATAGAACTGGGTGGCGTTGAAATCACCGTCGAGCATGTAGCTCTCAAGCTTGACCATGTTGACGCCATTGGTGGCGAAACCGCCCATGGCCTTGTAAAGCGCCGCCGGTACGTTGCGCACCCGGAATACGAAGGTGGTCATGACCGGTCCCGCATGGGGGTCCGGGTCGGACGGCTCGTCCGCCATGATCACGAAGCGGGTGGTGTTGTGATCGGCGTCCTCAATGTCGGAGCGGAGTATTTCCAGCCCATAGATTTCGGCCGCCAGGCGCGAGGCGATAACGGCCTCGCTATGATCGCCGCTCCCCGCAAGGTCAGCAGCGGCGCCGGCGGTATCCGCATGGACCGACACCTTGAGGTCGAGTTCGCGGATCAGGTCGCGGCACTGGGACAAGGCATGAATATGGGAATGCACGGTCTTCAAATCGCCCAGCTTGGAACCCTTAGCGGTCAATAGATGATGGTTAACCCGCTGGAAATGCTCGGCAATAATATGCAGGCCCGAGTTCGGTAACAGATGATGAATGTCGGCAACCCGGCCGGCAACCGAGTTCTCGATGGGAATCATCGCCAGGGCCGCGGCGCCCGAGGTCACCGCGCTGAAGGTCGCTTCGAAATTGGCGCAGGGCAGCGGAGTCATATCCGGAAACGCCTCGCGGCAGGCGAGATGCGAATAGGCGCCGGCGACGCCCTGGAAGGCGATCGTAGTGATGGGTTGGGTAGTGGAATTCGTCATAATTTCAACAAATTAGGTAGGGGCGCCCAACTCGGCCCGGGCGCGTTCAAGGTCGGCGGGAGTATTGACATCGAAGGCCACGCTGTCAACGAAGGCCACATCAATGCGCATGCCGGCTTCCAGGGCGCGCAACTGCTCAAGCCGTTCGCGCTGTTCCAGAGGCGCCGGGGGCAAGGCCACGAAACGCTCCAGCGCCGCACGGCGATAGGCGTAGAGACCGCTGTGGAAATAGATCGTGCCATCGCCGGACGGCGCCGTCACCCGAGTAAAATAAAGCGCCCGTCCGCGCCGAGCGCCAGCCACCGCCGAGACCACCGCCTTGACCGCATTGGGGTCGTCGCGCTCGGCACTGTCGGTAATCGGTCGGGCGATGGTGCCGATATCAACGGCCGGGTCATCGAGCAGGGCGAGCGCCGCCCGGGGCAAACTCGCTTCCATGGTCGGCGTATCGCCCTGAACATTGATCACCGCGTCGAAGGAGCCATCCGAGTCGACCACTTGCAGCGCTTCGAAGATACGGTCCGAGCCCGAGGGATGCTCGGGACGGGTCAGCACCGCCTTGCCGCCGGCAGCCTCGACGGCCTCGGCAATGGATGCTTCGCCACAGGCGACAACGACCGGGCCAAGATCGGCCTCCATGGCGCGGCGCCACACATGAACGATCAGTGGCTCGCCGGCAATATCCGCCAGCGGCTTGTCCGGCAGCCGCGTCGCGGCTAGACGCGCCGGTATGAGAATGACCGGATTTCGCGGAAGATTCATGAGGCGATCAGCAAGCCAGTTTCGGGGTCGGCGTGCGCCAGTTTAGGGGTTGGACAGGACAGCGTGAAGTGGCTAATCTCGCGCGTCTTTAAGGGGCTTTGGTAAGGAATTCTGGAATGTCGGCGTTGGAAATCAACAAGCTGGTCGCGGCTGCGCTCGTCGCCGGACTGGTGTTCATGGTCATTAACGTCGGGGTTGACGAGTTCTGGCATGAAACGACGTCCGAATCGATCCATTACCCGCTGCCTGAATCGGCAGAACAGGAGCCAGTTGAAGAGGTCGCGGATGACATGGCGTCGTCAATTCTCGGGTTGATTGCCGGCGCCGATACCGCGGCGGGCCAGAAGGTGATCAAGAAGTGCACCACCTGTCACGACCTCGCCAAAAACGGTCCCGATAAGGTCGGGCCCAACTTGTGGGGCATTGTCGATAGCCAGATGGCGGCGCGTCAGGGCTACAAGTATTCCGACGCCTTTGCCGGCCTCGGCGGCCAATGGGGTTACGACGAACTGGACGCGTTCCTGACCAAACCCAAGGTCTTCGCACCGGGCACCAAGATGTCCTTCGGCGGCCTCAAGAAACCCGTCGACCGGGCCAACATCATCGCATTCCTGCGTATGTTGAGCGACAACCCGGCAGCCCTGCCTGGGGAATAACCCGGTCGCCCACGGATCAGGTCTGCAATTTCCAGCGATCCTCGCCGTCCATGACCAGGCAGGTGAGTACGCCGGTGGCATAGGCCCCGGTGTCGATATTGACGCGGTTGGGCATGTCCTCGCCCTCGAGACTGATGGAGTGACCGTGGATCACCATGGCGCCGTGATCAGCCCGGGAGTTGAGAAACTCCCCCCTGATCCATAACAGGTCCTGATCCTTCTGCTCGGCCACCGCCACGCCGGGTTTTACGCCGGCGTGGACAAACAGGTAATCGCCGATCAGGCATTGGCTGCGTAATAAGCGCAGGAAATCAAGGTGGCAGTCGGGCAAATTCTCGCGAAACGTCAACTGCGCATCGACCATATTCCACTGACCACCGGCGGCCGCGGTGAGTTGCGCTCCGTAGCTGTAGAGGGTGGCGTCACCACCGAACTGCAGCCAATTTTCGCCCATGGCGGCATCGTCGAGAAACTGCAGCGTGACGGCCTCGTGATTGCCTTTGAGATAGACGGCTGTGAGCCCCTCCGGAGTCTCGTCCATCAGGCAATCAATCACCCCCCGGCTATCGAGGCCACGATCAAGGTAATCACCGAGATAGACAATGGTCTTGACCGCCGCGTTGGCGCTCTTGGCATCCGCGGCGATCAGATCATGGAGTTTGCGCAGCAAATCGAGACGGCCATGAATATCGCCGACCGCATAGATCCGTTCGCCCTCGGGCGTCCTCGGCGCTATCTCCGGGCGGGCCCATCGGCGGAATATATCAAACACCATGCCCAGATATTAACCGGTGGGCGGCCGCTTGCCGATACCTTCCAGCCGGTCGCGGCCGTTATGATTATCAAAATAATTGGCCAACGACAGGACGACCCGACGGGTGTCGTCGGTATCCATCTTGGTCAGCAACATATCCATGGCCTCGTTGAACGACAGCCCGTCGCGGTAGGCCCGGGGGCTGGTCATGGCTACAAAGGTGTTGGCGACGGCGACGATGCGCGTGGTGAGCAGAACATCGTCCTTGGACGTCAGCGCGCGATCACCGGAGTTCTGGTGGAGTTGACGCAGGGTCTCGACCACCGGACCACCGAATTCGACGCCCTCAAGCAATTCGGCGCTGACACCGATGGCGCCTCGGACCAAGGCAAACTCGTCGTCGGTCAAGGCTTCGGTCTTGGTCAGAATCTCCTAGGGTACGGTGATCATACCCAGATTCATGACCCGCCCGGTGATCTCGACGCTCTCCACCAACACGATATCGAGTTCCATTTCGTCGGCAATCGCCCGCGATACGGTCGCCACCCAGGAAGAGTGATCAGCAGAATTCGGATCACGCCGGTCAACCACGCCGACCAGGGTTTCGACAAGCTGGCGCATGATGCGCTCGCGCTTGGCCCGCTCGGCGACTGCGAAGGTCACGTCCTCGGATACCAGCAGCACGCGGGCCGGCAAGGTTTCCGTTGCATCGAGGGGAATAAATTCGGAAGCAAATGTCCGGGCCTCGCCATCAACCTCATCGTTGAGGGTCTGACGCTCCCGAGCGTCATTGTGGAGGACCTTGCAAACCGTCTCCAACAATGGCTTTGCCGGCACCGGGCCGAGCACCGCGGCAAGTAACTTGCCGGCAACTTCGTCGGCCACCGTACCGCTGTTCTCCGGCGACTTCACGCCCCTGGCCGACGTGCCCAACGATAAAACCGTGGTGCTCGGCCTGGTGACGACAAAATCCGGCGCCCTGGGAGGACCCGGACGCCCTCGCCCGGCGCATCGACGGCGCAGCCCGCTACATCCCGCTGGAGCGCCTCGCCATCAGCCCCCAATGCGGCTTCGCCACCTCAATCGGCGGCAACGCCCTGACCATCGACGAACAGCGCGCCAAACTGGGAGTCATGTGCGACGTGGCACGGCGGGTGTGGGGGTAAAGTGATGGCCGCGCCGCAAGCACCACCCGACGCCAGCGGCCGCAAGCGCATGGTCTGTCTGCTGTTCTTACTGGCCGTGGTTGCCGTCGCCGTCTGGTTCGTGTTTTTCCCACCACGCTGGTGGCTCAACATGACCAAACCCGTGGACCTGAGTAACCCGGAGACAACGGGCGCGGCGCTGGGCGCCGAATACGACTGCCGGCGCTGCCATCTGATCGACAGTCAGGGCAAGTCCAAGGGCCCCAACCTCGCCGGCGTCACCACGCGCCTCGACGCCGTTTTCCTGCGCCTCTGGCTGCGCGACCCCAGCGCGGTCAAAGGACGCACCTCGATGCCCAACTTTCACCTTTCCGACAGTGAGATCGAGGCGCTCGTCGCCTATCTCATGGCGACTGACGCCACCAAGGAGTGACTGCGCCCAGAAAAGTAACGCCCGGCCCCTCGCGTGGAGGAGCCGGGCGCGAATGTCGGTTATGACCGGAAGCTAGCGCGCCAGGGGCTTGCCGCCACCGCTTGCACCACCACTGGCTTGAGCGGTTTTAAGGGGTTCGACCTTGGAGTCAGCCGCCGCCGGTTTGGCGTCACCCGCCGGCTTGGCTTCGACCACCGGCTTGGCACTATCCATGCGGCGGACCTGGCCGTCGAGCACGGCCTCTTCCTCAATGGCCAGGATCTTGTAGCTGATATCGCCCTGAACATTGGCGGACTTGGCGATGCGCACCGCGTCAGCGATAATCTTGCCGCTGACCCGGCCCCGCACATTGACCGAGTCGGCGCTGATCGAACCGGAAATATTGGCGTTCTCACCGACCGTGACCGTACGGCTCTTGATATCGCCTTCCACGGTGCCATCGATCTGAATATCGCCGCCTGAATTGAGATTGCCGACCACCTTCATGTCGGCGCTGATAATCGATGGCGCGTCGCCACCCGCGTTTGACGCCTGCCGGGCCGCGCTTGCCGGTGCGCTATCCTGAGCCGCCGCGTCTTCCTTGTCCTTGCCAAACATCTCATTCTCCCTGCACGAAGCTTGGGGAAGCGCCGACGCAATCACCGCATCGACCGCTTTTCCTGGTTATTACACGGATTCGCCAAATTTTGCCATCCCACAGCCTCAACCCGTTACCGGCCGGAGATTTCAGGTGACCTTAATGCCTTGTTACCATTGACGATTCTCCTCTAAATAGCTGAGAGGACGCCACGGGCGCCGACCCTCAATATGGGCTCCGGTTTCGATTTCAAGCTCGTTATGGGTAATGGTGCCGCCGATCACCGCGGATTTCGCCACGGTGATCGAAACCGCCTCGATCCGGCCCTCCACGGCCCCGGCGATATGGGCTTCCTCGGCAAAAACCGACCCCTTGACCACGCCCCCTTCACTCACGGTAACGCTACGGCCGAACACGTCGCCGTCGATCTCGCCGTCGATTCGCACCGTGCCGGCGCCGCGCAAATCGCCGAGCACATTCATGTCGCGGCCAATACGCGACGCTGACGGAACGCCGGAGGCGACGGCTATAGGCTTTGCTTCAGCTTTGCTACTGGATTTCAGAAACATGATGTCATCCGCAAACTCGACCATTGCCAGTATAGGCGCAATACCCCGGCCACCGCCACTCCCGGCTTGGACATTCTCACGCTCATCGGCCTTTACCGGCGCGCACGATGAGGTCGGCGACGAAAATTCGGGCATCGGTTTCGCCGGTCCCTGGGTAGCGGCCGAGATAGGCCGCCGCCGCTTCCTCCATGGCAACCAGATCGAGACTGCCGTCACGCAGACTGGTGCGGTAGGCCTCGGCGATGGCTTTGGCGTCGTCGAGGGTAAGGGGATGACTCACCTCCGGCTCGCCGTCAGGCTCGGCTTCAAGCTTGGAACGGCGAATGGTGATAAACGCGACCCCGACGATGACGATAACCGCGCCAGCCATGGTCACCGGGGTCAGGGTCTCGTCCAGCAGGACAACGCCGCAGGCGATAGTGGTTACCGGCAACAACATGAGGAACGGCATCACCTTGGTCACCGGGTATCTGCCCAGTACATGATACCAGGCGGCATAACCCACCGCCGTCATCACCAGGCCGAGATAAATGATGGCGCCCCAGCCAATCCAGCCAGCGTTGGCCACAGCCTCGGCCTGACCGTCTTCGAACAGGAACGACGCGAGGAACAATTGCGGCGCCGAGAATACCGCCACCCAGGCAATCAAGGCGAAGCCGCCGACCTGATGGACAGTCTTGACCAGAATTTGGCCAATCGCCCAGGTAAAGGTGCCGGCAATGACCAGCACCACGGGCAGGTATCCGGTATCGAGGCGAGGCTCGCCGGCGACCATGACGACCCCACCGAAAGCCAGCGCCACGCCAAAAGCCTGGCGCCAATCGAGCCGATCCTTGAGGAATATCACCGATAGCATCAGGGTAAACGGCACCTCGAGCTGGACGATGATAATCGCCGTCGATGCGTCCATGCCGTTAAGGCCGGTGAAAGTCAGGCTGTACTGGATGGTGCCGCCGACCAGCGCGACCCAGAAGATGCGCGTCATCATGCCCCACGGCGGGCGGACGAACCAAACCAGCACCAGGGCGGTGAGGCTGAAGCGCAGCGCCGTCAGCAGGATCGGCGGAAACTCCCCCATCCCGGCCTTGGCCAGGGTAAAGCCCAGCCCCCAGATCAGCGGGACCGACATGGTCAACAATAAGTCTTGAGGTTTCACGCGTCGTTGCACCGGGCCAGCATTTCAATCGGGCGCGAGCTTATACCACCCGGCGGAGATAGGTATCTATTTCATGGCATCAAACCGTCCATTCGGGTAGGCGCGGTGCGCGGCGCGATGCTTTAGCATCGGGCAAGCGGCGCAACGCGCGCCTTGCCTTCGGGCAAAATAATCCCGGTGAAATAGTTACCTATCTCGGCAGGGTGGCATGCCGGATAAAGATGGCAAAACAGAGCCCCAATTTGCCTAATACCGCTTATGCTGGCGGCCAGCAAACTCAGTCAGATTTAGGGAGTGACACCACCATGAGCGTCGACGGCAAAACAGTTTTGATTACAGGCGCCACATCGGGCATCGGCGCGGCAACGGCGCGGGCCTTCGGCGCCGCCGGAACGCGCCAGGTCATATCAGGCCGCGATGCGGATCGGGGCGCGAAAATCGTCGGTGAGATTACCGCTGCCGGCGGCGACGCCGTGTTCATGGCCGCCGACCTCATGGACCCGGACGCCTGCGAGCGTCTGGTAACCGACGCGGCGGCCCATTTGGGCAAGCTCGACGTGCTGGTCAACGGCGCCGGAGTCATTTTCCGCAAGACCGGCGATGCGACCATCGACGACGAATGGCGCGCCACCATGGCGGTCAACGTGGACGCGGTATTCTATACCAGCCGCGCCGCCGTCGGCATCATGAAGCCCCAGGGCGGCGGTTCCATCATCAACGTCGCTTCCACTGCCTCATTGACCGGTGCCGCCGGCATGGCCGCCTATTGCGCCAGCAAGGGCGCGGTCATCCAGATGACCCGGGCCATGGCTATCGACCACGGCCCCGACAACATCCGGGTCAACGCGGTCTGCCCCGGCGACGTCATCACTCCCATGCTCGAAGGCGAGGCCCGGGCCATCGGCATGAAGCCCGAGGACATGTACGCCCAAAGCGTCGCCGGCACGCCGCTCGGCCGCATCGGCGTCCCCGAGGATATCTCGGGCGCCATCCTGTTTCTCGCCTCCGACGCCTCAAGCCTGATGTCCGGCGCCGGCATTGTCCTCGACGGCGGCGCTTCGGTTTAGGGCGGCGGCCCCTGTTAGTCCGGAATACCGACGCTGCGCAGGGCGTCTTCGAGGATCTGTGACGTCGTTGTCCAAGCCCGCCAATTGTGAGTCAGATCGCGCCACTTCGATATCCTGAACTCCGGGGCCTGGGCCTGGAACTTGTCCGCCGTAGTTTGCGCATCCGACAGATGGCCGAGCCGGACCAGGCAGGTTATCCGGCACAATTGAAAGAACGAGTTGCTTGGACTCTTCCGCAGTCCCTGATCCGCGAACTCCAAGCTTTCGTCAAATTGACCGAGTAACAGATGGGCCTTGGAAATTGCCATCTCACAGCGAAAACTTTGCGGGTCCCGAGGACTGAGACGCAGCGCGGTCTCGGCAAGTTCGATCGCCCTTTGCGCATCGCCATGGTAAGATTCGAGTAACGCCAGGCTAGCCTAGGCCCATGCGAAACTCGGACATTGGCGGGTCACATCTTCCACCAGCGACATGGCGCGGTGCGCTTGATCGTCCATGAAGCCAATCGCATATTCCGCATAGGCTTGGGTTTCGGCATCGGGACTCATAAGCGTCTCCTCGGCCAGGCGAATCGAGGTCTCGCGCTGTGCTCCGGTCGGTGCGACATAGCGCCACCCGATTAGGGTTGTGCACCAAGCCCTGACGGCTTTTGCTTTCGCGTAGTCGGGCGCATGTGCAATGGCCTCGTCCAGGAGACCAATTGCGGCATCGATCTGGACACTGTTCAAGGCCGCGCGTGCTCTCAAATAGAGATCATAGGCGGTCAGATTATTCGGCCGCTTTCGCGTGGCGCGTTCGATCTCAGCGAGTTGGATTTTCGGCCCGATTGCATTGACGACGGCCTCCGTGATTTCGTCCTGGAGATCGAATACATCGTCCAGTTTCGATTCGTACCGGTCAGCCCAAATGTGGGTGGCGGTCTCGGTATCGACCAATTGTCCATTTACACGCAGGCGATCGCCGGCACGACGAATGCTACCCTCAAGCACATAGCGAATACCGAGTTCGTCGCGGACCTCGCGGACATCAACGGCTCGGCCCTTGTAGATGAACGAAGAGTTTCGAGCGATGACGAACAACCATGGGACGAAAGACAGGGCGGTGATGATTTCTTCGCTAAGTCCGTCGGCAAAGTACTCCTCCTCGGGATCACCCGAAATGTTCGTGAAGGGCAGTACGGCAATGGACGGCCTGTCGGGATACGCCTGCCCATCGACACCCGCTGATCGCCCAACCGAGTCGATACCGCCGAGAAACCGGTAGCCACGACCGCGTACGGTTTCGATGAATTTTGGATGCTTGGAATCGTCACCGAGGACCAACCGCAGATCGTGGACATACTCCTTGATCAGCCCTTCCGAAACGCCGACGTCGCGCCAGACGTCATTGAGAATGTCATCCTTGGTAAGCAGGCGGTTCGGATTGCTGACGAACAGACGCAGCAACTGGAAGACTCGGTTGCCGATCTGCACGGGCTGATCGCCATTCCATAGGCGTTCATCCTCGAGGTCGAACCTAAAATTCGCGTCCGCCACGTCAACCGCCTGACAGTGGTGAAGCGAAATCGCTGTAACCTGCGGACGAAGTTTCGCTATGGAACGGCCTCGACGTCAGATTCAACCAAAATTCCACCGTTACTCCACATAGTTCTTCTTCGGTTCGACGGTAATAGCGAAATGGACATATATCCGCCACGAGCAAACAGAAGGAAGCAATGATGGGCATGCCATTCCGCAGCACCCTCGCAATGACGGTATTTATGGGGACGTTCGGTTTATCGGTGACGGCATCGGACGGCGCCACGGTAACCGCCGCCGGTCTGTCACCGAGCGCGCAAATTCCCTATGAGAAATACCGAAATACAACAGATATATTCCGCTACAAGGCCTTCGCCATTGAGCCCGAGAGCGGCGAATGGGGACAGAGCACGACGGTCAGTCCGCCGGCAATCGCGATTGATCTTGCCATTGAGGACTGTCAGCGCCGCTCCGCACATGACTGCCAAGTCTATGCGGTCGGCGATATCATCGTCCTTGGCCTCACCGATTGGAAGACCAACGTCGCGCTCAGGCTCTATGAGGCCAAGTCCGACGCGACCAACGACGATCTCGAAGTGGTAACGTCATGGGAAAATGGCGCCGACGCCATGGCGCTCAGACGATCAGTACTCCTTGCCGCGGCCACCGTGGGCAGCACCGACGTGATCACCGCGATGCTTGATCGCGGCATCAACGTGGATGTCAATTCCGACGTCGGCGCCACGGCGCTATCCCACGCGGCGAGCCGAGGCCAACGTGAGGCCGTTGCATTATTGCTCGAGCGTGGCGCCAATGTTAACGCCCGCGACGGCGCCAACCTGACGGTGCTCAGCGTCGCCACGGTAGCAACCAACTTCGCGCGGCCACGCGACTATCTAACGGCTGATCACGCCGAGATCATCCGCTTGCTTGTGGACGCCGGAGAGATAGAATAGAAATTACTGTTACAGCATCATGAGCCTTTGTTGTCCTCGGATCGATGGCCTAAGGTCTAGGAGGGACGAAGATGCGCTGGTTGTTGGTTTTGGTGTCGATCTGTTTGCCCGTCGCCGCTCCGGCGCAGACGACGGAGCCGGTGGATATTGCCATCGTGGTTTCGCTCGACCGCTCGGAATCGATTGATTTCGAGAAGGCCGGGGCGCAGATCGACGGCTTGATATATACCCTACGCAATTTCCGATTCCGCGACGCTGTCGGCGTCGATTGGCACGGCGGCATCGCGCTTTCAGTGGTTACCTAGTCGAGTTTCGGGCGCCATGAGGTGATCCTTCCCTGGATGTGGATCGCCAACGGCAAAGACGACGACGTGGCGGCGGCGATCCTCGGACTCGACTATGCCCGACATAAAAGTGCTGAACACGGGCCGCAGACAGACGTCGCCTTCGCCATCGAGATCGGCATGAAACAGCTTGATGCCCTGCCCTGGCCGGCCACCAAGAGCGTTATCAACGTGGTCGCCGACGGCATCTCCAACATTGGCCGCTGCGCCCGAGTCGACCGCAACGTGGCCATGGCCCGCGGCATCACCGCCAACGGCCTGATCATGGCCGACGGCTCGGCCATCGACGTGCTGTCCCGCTACTTCCGGCGCGAAGTCATCGGCGGTCTTGGCTCCTTCCTGGAGCTGGCCACCAGCAACGATCAATTCGCCGCCGCCATGCTGAGAAAAATACTGCTGGAGGTGGCCCGCCTGCGTGACCCGAATGCGATACACATTAGTTGGGTCGACCAGATAGCGCTCAATCACCGCTGACCAAAATCGAGACTACCCACTCCAATGGCGCATCATATGACGGGCGACAATGCGGCCACTGGCGCAGGCCCCGCCGGTATGGGACTGGGAAAGGTAGTCGCCGCAATAGTAAATCCGTCTTGGCGCCTGCTCCTGGCGGATGAGGAACGCAGCGACTTCCCTGGCGTAGCCGGGACGCCATTCGGGAAGCATGGCGTCCCACCATTGTTCGGCGATACCGGTAACGTCGTCGTCGATGGTCGGGAAAAGCCGGCGAACGTCGTCGCGAACATAACGGTCGAGGTTGCCCTGCCCGCCTTCGGCGGCGGCTCGCGCGGAAACCTCCGGCGTAAGCTCGGCCTGGATGTAGGCGGGTTGAGTTACGCCCTCCGGGACCAGAGTGTCATTGTTGGTCACGTAATAGAGCGACACGATCGACGGATGGCGCCGAGTGAACCAGCGCTGCACTTTCTCGACATTGCCGTGGCGCAGCGCGTAGTACAGACGGGCGCCCCGGTTGTACCGAACGCCGTCGAAGAAGCCGCGTTCTGCGCCATTCAGATCGGGACAGATTTGCCCCACCCGGGTACCCTCGACAGCGCAAACCACGAGGTCGGCCTTGACCTCCGTGACCTCGCCTTCGGTTCGAACGTCGAGCACCATACCGTCGCTGGTCTCGCGGATGGCATCGACCGCGTGGCCGAGTCTGACGTCGAGGGATTTCGCCAGAGTCCGGGTCAAATGACCGATACCCTGATTGAAGGTGCATTCGGTTCCACTCACCACGTGACCCATCATTGACAACAGATATGCCCGGCTGATGGCCTCGGGCTCCCAATGCCAGGGCGCCCGGAAGTAGGGCTCGATGTAGTTCTCCAGGAACTCCTCGGAAACCTTGCGGGTTATGTAGTCGGCAACGCTCTCGTCGTCGTAGGCTACCGCCGTATGCATCAGGCAGGGATCGGTCTTGAGCCCGGCGGCGATCATGTCCGGAAGAAGCGTCGCGAGCCTGGCCTTGGTGCGCACGCCGAAGGCTTCGTGGGTCAGCAGAAACGCCGGGTTCGGCGTCAGGCGCAGCTCATACCGCTGCTCACCGTTATCGACCTCGACGCCGATGCCGTCGCGAAGGACGTAAAGGTCGTCCTTGATCCCGAGTTCGTCGATGAGGTCGAACATCTCCGTATTGAAGGAAAAGATGATCGACGCGCCGGTGTGAACATTGACCCCGTTGATCACCTGATCGGCCATGCGGCCGCCGGGGAAATCGTTCATGTCGTAGAGCGTTACGCTGTGCCCGGCCTTCTTGAGGTCATAGGCGGCGCTAAGGCCGGCGATCCCGGCGCCGACGATGGCAATAGTTTTGGACATGATTGATCCTGTTGATTGATGTCAGACAACTCTGACAGCGAAAGCCGCGACCCGCGTTGATCCAGATTAGGCGCCGCGCCCTACCCCTCCGGCTCCAACTTTAACGCCGCCGAGTTGAGGCAGTAGCGCAGGCCGGTGGGCTCTGGTCCGTCGGGGAAGACGTGGCCCAGATGAGCGTAGCAGCGGGCGCAGTGGACCTCGGTTCGGATCATGCCCAGGGTGGTGTCGGTGGTGCTCTCGACCTTGTCTTCCGACAGGGGCTGCCAGAAGCTTGGCCAGCCGGAGCGTGAGTCGAACTTGGTGTCCGAGTTGAACAGCATCTCGCCGCAACAGATGCAGGCGTAGTTGCCTGGTGTCTTGGTATCGCAGTATTGGCCGCTGAATGGCCGCTCGGTAGCGTGCTGTCGGGTCACCTGATATTGCTCCACGGAGAGCTGTTCCATCCATTCGGCTTCGCTCTTGGTGATTTTGTCGGCCATGGGGGTTTCCTTCAGGTGCCGCCGTCGTGGTTGAGACCTTTGACTTCGTCGTCGGGAATGTCGTCGAACGACGCGTAGTTCATGCGGTAGAGGCAACTGTAGAGACCGCCCGAGTCCATCAGTTCGTCGTGATTACCGGTCTCGATAATGCCGCCGTCCTGGAGCACGATAATGCGGTCGGCGCCGCGAATGGTGGCCAGGCGATGGGCGATGACCATGGCCGTGCGGCCCTCGAGCAAACGCGCCAGGGCGCGCTGAATTTCAAGCTCCGTGTGGCTGTCCACATTGGCCGTGGCCTCGTCGAGCACCAGAATGCGGGCATCGGCGATGATGGCGCGGGCGAAGCTGAGAAGCTGGCGCTGGCCGACCGAGAGATTGACCCCGCCCTGGTCGAGCCGGGTCTCGTAGCCATCGCGCAGACGCATGATGAAGTCATGGGCGCCGACCGCCGTGGCGGCGGTGATGACGTCCTCGCGGCTGGCGTCGGTCTTGGCGTAGCGGATGTTGTCGAAGATGGTGCCCGAGAACAGGTAGGGCTCCTGGAGCACCATGGCGACCTCGCGGCCGAGGGAATCCTGGGTCACGTCACGCACGTCGTGGCCACCGACCAGCACCTGACCTTCCCAGGTATCGTAGAAACGATGAACCAGGGCGGTGATGCTGGTCTTGCCCGAGCCGGTGGGGCCGACCAGGGCGACGGTCTCGCCCGGCGCCACCTTGAACGAGATATCCTTGAGGATCGGCTGATCGGGCACATAGCCGAAGGTGACATTGCGGAACTCGATGGTGCCGTCGGTCTCGCCCGGGTCGACGGCGTCGGGCTTGTCTTGGACCTCGACTTCGACATCGAGCACCTCGAAGATACGCTGGCCGGCGGCCATGGCGCGCTGCATCATGCTGTACTGGATTGTCAGGGAGCGGATCGGGTCGAAGAAGCGCTGCACGTAGAAAACGAAGGCCACCATGATGCCGATGTCGAGGGCGTCGTCGAGCACCAGGTCGCCACCGACGATGACAACGATGGCCATGGCGCCGCCGGTTAGGGTATCGACGATGGGAATCATCACATTGGAGAACTTCGAGGCGTGGAGATGAGCATCCAGGTTGTCGGTCGCTTTTTCGTCGAACAGATCGTAGTTGACCGCCTCGCGGCCCATCTCCTGGACCGCGCGGATGCCGTGGACATTCTCGGCCAGGGCGGCATTGGTGGTGCTGCTGGTCTCGCGCGCCCACAGGAAAGCCTTGCGGGCATAGGGCAGCCAGACGATGCGCACGAGAAACAGGATCGGCACCACCGACAGAGTCATAAACCCAAGCTGGAAATCGAGGCTGAGCAACACCACGATTATGCCAAACAGCAGGACCAGATCGCCGATGGCGAAGATCGATGATTCGAGGAACTCCTGCAGGGCATAGACGTCGCCCTGGAGACGCGACATCAGCCGGCCGACCTCGGTCTTGTCCATGAACGACAGGGAAACCACCTGGAGATGGGCGTACATGGCTCGGCGCAGGTCGAACAGCAGGTGCTCGGCGACCCTGCCGACAATGGTTTCCTGGGTGTGATTGGCGGCATAATTGACGGCCACCACCGCGACGAACACCACGGCCAGATTATTGACCATGGCCCGGGCCGCATTCTCGGCGACCAGGGCGTCATCGATCACCGCGCGAATAATCAACGGGATCGAAAGCTGGGTGGTGGTAAACAACAACACCGCGCCGACCGCCAGGTAGAGCTCGCGCCGGTAAGGCTTGAGGTATTCGAGGAAGCGCCCCGCCACCCATTTGTCGAAGACCCGACCGAACAGTTCCTCGTCATAGGAAATCTGCGAGCCGACCACGGCAAGAGGCGGTGATGTTTTATCAGCCATGATTCAGTCCTCCACCGCGCGGTCGCGCAACGGGCGGGTGTCGGTGGGGCTCGACTGCAGATCGTAGAGCTCGCGATAGCGGCCGCCGAGGGCGATCAACTCGTCGTGGCTGCCGCGCTCGACGATGCGACCTTCGTCGAGGAAGACGATCTCGTCGGCGTGCATCAACGAGCTCAGCCGGTGGGCGATGATGATGACCGCGCGCTCCTTGACCAGGTCCTTGAGCGCGTTGCGGATACGCAATTCGGTGGCGGCGTCAACGGCGGCGGTGGAGTCGTCGAGGATCAACACCGCGCTATCGAGTATGACGCTGCGGGCGATCGACAGACGCTGACGCTGGCCGCCGGACAGCGAAACCCCGCGCTCGCCTACCAAGGTCCGGTATCCGGTCGGCAACTGTCTAATATAGCTGTGTAATTGCGCCGCCGACGCGGAGCGTTGAATATCAGTGCGGCCGGCCCAGGGGTCGCCGTAGGCCAGGTTGTGATTGATGCTGGCGGTAAACAGGAACGGCTGCTGCTGGACGATGCTGACCGCGTCGCGCAGGGAATGCAGGGTGACCTCACGAATGTCCTGGCCGTCGATCGTGATGCGCCCGCCGGTGACGTCGTAGTAGCGGCCCATGAGGTGGGCCACGGTTGACTTGCCGCTGCCCGGCGGCCCGACGATGCCGATGGTCTTGCCCGGCCGCGCTTCCAAGTCGATGCCGCTCAGGGTGCGCTGATCGTCGGTCCAGGCCGGATAGTTGAACTCGACATTCTCGAAGCGCAAGACGCCGTCGGTGATCGCCAGCGGCTTGGCGCCCGGCCGATCGGCAACCGACGGATCGAGATCGAGCACCGCGAACAACCGTCCACCACAGGTCGAGGCGCGGGCTATGGAATTAATCATCCAGCCGATCTGGCGGACCGGCATCTGCAGGATCGCCATGAAGGCGAGGAATTCGGCAAGCTGGCCCAGGGAGATATCACCGTCGAGCACCTTGTGACCGCCGACCCACAGCACCAGCGCCGTGGCCAGGAAGTACATGAACGTCATCTGGGTGGTGTTGCGCACGAACAGGAAGATGCGCTCGTGAGCAATTTCGACGGCCTCGCGGGAGATGATGTCGAAGCGGACCAGTTCGAAGGCCTGAGCGGCGAAGGCGCGAACCACGCGAATGCCGCCGAGGTTCTCCTCCATCACCTTGGTCAGTTCCGACAACTTGTCCTGGAGCCGTAGCCAACTGGCGCGCAGCTTGATACGGGCGATCGAGGCGCGAATGCCGACGATGGGCACGAAACTGAGCGCCACCAACCCGAGAGTCGTGTCGATACCATTGAGGATAGTTGCCCCGCCGCCGATCAGAACGACCAGCAGGATCGATCGCATGATGCCGGTATCGACCCACAGGCGAACCCCTTCGATGTCGAGGATGCCGCGGGTCATGAGATCGCCGCTATGGACCCGGTCGTGCCACGAGAAGCTCAGGGTCTGTAGCTTGCGGTAATAGTCGAGCCGCAGGCGATAGCCGATCAACTGGCCGACCGCCTCGCCCTGATAGTTCTGCACCATGGTGCAGAGGCCACGCAAAACCGCGGCGCTCATGAGCATCAGGGCGGTGTGGAACAGGGCGTCGCGGGCCGCGTCCCTGGTGTCGTTGTCGATGGCGCCGGCGAGAAGACCCTGAGCCTGATCCACCGCCTGGCCGATGAATTGCGGCACAAACAACTGGAAACAACCGGCCAGGATGGCGGCGCAGGCGGCCAGCGCCATGCGCCAATGATGGCAGAAGGCGATCAGCGAAATGCGCCACAAGACCCGGGTATCGAGATTGGAGACGTCGATCCGGTAATTCGGATCGGCCTCGCTATCGAGGCGGGTCTGGTCGTTCGAATTGTTCGCCGTTGCCGTCGTCACCAGATAACCATGTCCTTGCCAAAACGCGAGCGCCAATCGATGTCAATTCTCAGCCATAGCCTATGCCGAGTGATCACGGGCGTCTAGGTAACGGCGCGCCGCGCCGCAACGCCGCGTATCGCAGCCCAGATCAGCACCGTGCCGAACACCACATAGGCGGCGAAGATCAGACAGATAACATCCATGCCGACGCCGGCGTCGATCAACACGCCCATGAACGGCGGTCCCAGGGCCGAGGCGAACACCATGGTCGCCGTCACCACGCTCTTGATAGCGCCGATGTTTTGCACACCATACATTTCGGCCCACATGGCGACCACCGAGGTAAAAGCCAGGCCCGAGGATATGCCCATGGCGAAGAGATAGAAAGTTGCGATCAGCGGCGCATCGAACAGCGCCACGACGACCAGCCCGACCCCCAGCGGCAACAGGTGAAGCGGCACCAGCCGCAACGCACCGATGCGATCGACCAGACGACCGGCCACTAACATGGTGGTGAAGGTGGTGGCCGCATAGACCACATAATTACCGGTCAGCCAGCCATGGCTCCAGCCCTTGACGTCGGCCAGATGGAGATGATGAAAGAACAACCCGGTGTCGATGGCCGACGGCGCATCAATACCGATCAGCAGGATATAGAACCGGGGATCGCGCAGCACTTCGGCGCGGGTCCACTGGCGGCCTCGGGATTCATCAAGCGATGGCATTGCCAGCGAATCCAGGTGGCGCTGATGCCGTTCGCCATGGCCTTTAAGCAACCATAGGGCCAGGGGGACCATGATGATCAGTGTGAAAAGCCCGGCCAACGCATAGGTCAGGCGCCAACCAATACCGGCAATCGCCAGCACCGCCAATAAGGGCAACACCGCTTCACCGGCGGTAAAACCCATGGCCCCCATGCTGATGGCCTTGCCGCGATTGGCCTCGAAATAGCGCACCATGCTGGCCACCGAGACATGGCTCATCAAACCCTGGCCGAATTGACGCAAGAGGAAAACCGCGAGTACCAGAAACGCCACGTGGCCGGCGGTGATAGTGACGAAACAGGCCGCCACCAGACCGATGCAAACCACCACGGTAAAGGCGCCCAGGTCGACCCGGTCGACGAACCGGCCCGACCACGGCAAGACCAGGGCGCTGGCCAGGGTGCCGGCCATGTAGACCAGACTCCAGTCGCCATGGCTGAGGCCAAACTCGGCGCGAAGTTCGGGTCCGAACACGCCGACGAAGAAGGTCTGGCCAAAGCTCGACGAAAACGACAGCAAAAAGCCGAAAGCAAGAAAGCGGCGATTTTCGACCGCGAAACGGAAGTAACTGGTGGGTTGCATTATGTGACTAACCGCCTAACCGGCTGAATTGACGCGCTTATAACAAGCCGCTGCCGTGGAATCCACTAGATGCTGGCACGACGAGGCGCGGCGCCGCGCAAGGCGCTCCAGATCAGCCCCGTACCAACCACCACATAGGCCGCCAGCGCCATACAGATGGCGCCCATGGCGACCCCGCCGTCGATCAGAATGCCCATGAACGGCGGTCCCAGGGCCGAAGCGAATACCATGGCCGCGGTTACCACGCTCTTGATGGCGCCGATATTTTTCACGCCGTAGAGCTCGGCCCACATGGCGACGGCCGAGGTGAATCCGAGGCCGGAGGTTATCCCCATGGCGAGCAGAAGCGACGTCACGATCAGCGACGCATCGAACAGGGAAACCACGACCAACCCGACTCCCAGGGGCAGCAGGTGAAGCGGCACCAGCCGCAGCGCGCCGATACAGTCGACCAAGCGGCCGGCCACCAACATGGTGACGAAGGTAGTGGCCGCGAAGACCACATAGTTTCCGGTAACCCACTCGTGGCTCCAGCCCTTGACGTCGGCCAGATGGAGAATGTGGAAAAATATTCCGGTGTCGATCAGCGGCGGCGCGACGATGCCGACCAACAGAACATAGAACCGGGCGTCGCGCAGTACTTCGGCCCGGCTCCATTGACGGCCCCGGATGTCGTCAAGTGCCGGATCAGCGAGGGCTTCGACGTGACGCTTATGGCGTTCGCCATGGCCCTTGAGCAACCATAGGGCCAGCGGAATCACCACCAGCACCATGAACACACCGGACACCGCATAGGTCTGGCGCCAGCCGATGGCGGCGATCGCCATCACCGCCATGAACGGCGCCACCGCTTCGCCGGTGGCAAGACCCATGGTCCCCAGGCTGATGGCCTTGCCGCGGTTGGCGTCGAAATAGCGTGCCATGCTGGTTACCGAGACATGGTTGGTCAGGCCCTGACCGAACTGGCGCAGCAGAAAAACCGCGGCCACCAGCAGCGCCACATGGCGGGCGGCGGCGGTGACAAAACAAGCCGCCGCCAAGCCGATACAGATCACCACCGTAAAGACCCGCAGGTCGACCCGGTCAACCAGTCGCCCCGACCACGACAGCACCACGGCGCTGGCCAGGGTGCCGGCCATATAGATCAGGCTCCAGTCGCCGTGGCCGAGGCCGAAATCGGCGCGCAGCTCCGGCCCGAATACGCCGACGAAATAGGTCTGACCAAAGATCGACGAAAACGACAACAGAAAGCCAAAACCGAGGAACCGGCGGTTCTCGGCGGCAAATCGAAAATAGCTCATGGACTGCATGGTCATGACATCTACCGGACGGGATGGGCAAGTTACAGCTTTGACTTGCCATCGGCCCGGACAAAATGCTCTACACTGCGCCACATGTGCCAGCCGGAGGGAGAAACGCCATGATCGTCGAGCAAGTCTGGACCGGAAATGACTACCGGAACTTCAATTATCTGATCGCCTGTCCCGATAGCGGCGAAGCCATGGCCATCGACCCCTTCGACCATGAGAAGTGCCTGGGGTTCGCCAAGGACAAGGGCTGGACCATCACCAAGGTGCTTAACACCCACGAGCACGGCGACCATATCGGCGGCAACAAGGCGGTGATCAAAGCCACCGGCGCCACCCTGCTGGCCCATGCTAACGCCAAGGACTCAATCCCCGACATCGACCGCAGCCTCGGCGCCGGCGACGTCATCAAGATCGGCCGCTCGGTCGAACTCGAGTGCCTCGACACGCCGGGCCATACCATGAGCCACGTCTGCCTGCTGTCGCGCACCGATACCCCGGCGCTGTTCTGCGGCGACACCCTGTTCAACGCCGGCGCCGGCAACTGCCACAACGGCGGCCACCCGGCCGAGCTCTACGACACCTTCACCACTCAGCTTGTCGCCCTGCCCGACGAGACGCTGATCTATCCCGGCCACGACTACATCGCCACCAACCTGGAATTCAGCCTCGACCGCGAGCCCGGTAACGCCCGCGCCGAAGCCCTGCTGGCCGAGATCACCAACCAGGACCCCGCCAACGCCCTGGTCTCGACCCTCGGCCTTGAGAAGGAAATCAACGCCTTCTTCCGGCTCCGCAGTCCAACCGTAAAAGCGCGCATCAGCGAGGCCTTCCCCGATGTCGGCGAAAACCCCGACCCCAAGACCGTATTCCTAATACTGCGCGAACTGCGCAATAGCTGGTAGGGGGGATTTAGGGCGCCCCCGGCCTGCGGTGGCGGAATAGCAGGATCAGGGGAATCAGGGCAGCCAGGCAGATAGCGATAACCAGGAAGCTGTTGTTGTAGGAAATCATCGCCGCCTGACGGCTGATCTCAAGTTCAATAGCGGCCAGACCGCTGCTGTCGGACAACGACCAGGCGCTTGACCCGATGCCCATGTGGAACCATTCGTTGAACGGATTGACCGACTCGCTGAGGGTGGCGTGGTTGATCTGGCTGTGGCGTGAGTGCAACGCAATAATCGAAGCGGTGCCCAGGGCGCTGCCGATATCGAAGTTAAGGTAGAACAGGGCATAGCCCTGATCCTGAACTCGCCGGTCCAGGGTCGACAGCACCAGCTTGTTAAGCGGCGCCCAAATGAAGCTGGCCGACACCCCCTGCATAAAGTTGGGTACGGCAATATCCCACCGGCCGACATCGACGGACCACTGCGACATGTCCCAGGCCGACCACGCCATGGTGGCGAGGCCCATGAAGATCAGCGGGCGCGGATCGACCCGGTCGCGCATCTGGCTCATGACCAGCAGGCCGATGACCGAGCCGATGCCGCGGGGCAGCAACAGATAACCAGTCTCAATGGGCGGATAGCCGGCGATCTGCTGCATCAGCAACGGCAACAACAGCAGGGGCAGGAACATCACCGCGCCGACCGTGAAGATGAACACCTGACCGAGAGCATAATTGCGGTTCTGGAACAAGGCGCGATCGACGAAGGGGCTTTTGCCGGTGATGGTGTGAACGATGAAGACATGAACGGCGATGATGCTTATCACTGCCTCGATGATGATCTCGTTGGACTCGAACCAGTCGAGCCGCTGACCTCGGGCGAGCATTAACTGCAGTGTCGCGACCCCGATGATCAGCGAGAGAAATCCGGTCCAGTCGAGCGGCTTCGGGTCCTTGGGTTCATTGGGCACCAGGAACCACGAGGCGATGAAGGCGCCGACGCCGATGGGCACCGTTACATAGTAGATCCACGGCCAACCGTAGTTCTCGACCAGACCGCCGGCGATGACCGGCGAGAACACGTTGGCCGATACGAATCCCAACGCCCAGAGCGAGGTCGCCTGGGCGTGGCGGTCGGCGGGAAAAGCATTGACGGCAAGCGCCTGACCCAACGGCATCATCGGCGCCCCGAGGAGACCCTGAATAAACCGCCACACCACCTCTTCTCCGAGGGTGGTCGCCATGCCGCAGCCGAACAGAGTCACCACATAACCGGCGATGGAGAACATAAAAAGCTGCTTGCGCCCGAAGCGCGAGCTGAACCAGCCGATACAGCCGGTCATCATGGCACTACCGATAACGAAGCCGACCGCGATCCACGTGACCTGGTCGGTGGTGGCCGAGAAACTACCCTGCATCTGGGGCAGGGCGACGCCCACTGAATTCCAGGTGAAAGCATAGGCCCCAGTGCTCACCGTCGCGCAGAGCGCGATTGCCACGCCGCGAAGCGTCAGCTTTTCGGGATGCCGGAATTCAGTGGTTGCGGTGGTATCGGCCATGACACCGGTGTGCCACTAAAGCCACCGCCGGTCCAGTAGGGCGTGACTAGAGCGGCTTCAATGACCGGCCACCGCACGCCATACCACCTCCGGCGTTACCGGCATGTCCATGCGGTCGATCCCCAGGGGTCGCAGGGCGTCGATGATGGCGTTCATTACCGCCGGCGGCGCGCCGATGGTGCCGCCCTCGCCGGCGCCCTTGACGCCGATCGGGTTGTTGCGGCTGAGCACTTCCACGTAATCGGTGGAGACCGTGGGAATATCGTCGGCCCGGGGCATGGTGTAGTCCATGAACGAGCCGCTCAACAGTTGGCCGGTATCCGGATCGTGAACCGTGCGCTCATACATGGCCTGACCGATGCCCTGAACCACGGCGCCGTGAACCTGGCCGTCAACCAGCATGGGATTAACCAGGCGTCCGAAATCATCGACCGCGGTGTAGGCCGCCAACTCGATCACGCCGGTCTCCGGATCGATCTCGACCTCGGCCACATGGCAGCCGTTGGGATAGGAATCACCATCGGCCTTGAACAACAGATCGGCCGCCAACTCGCCGCGAAACTCTTCGGGTATGTCGTCGCCGGCCATGGCCCGAGCGACATCGCCGAGACTGATGGCGTTGTCGCTGCCCGCGACCGTGAACTGACCACCGGCGTAGCCGACCTCGCCGGCCCCCACCTGAAGCAGTTGCGCCGCCGCCGCCCGGCCCTTGTCGATGACCATCTCGCTGGCCCTGGTCAGGGCCGAGCCGATCATCTGGGTCGAGCGCGACCCGAAACTGCCGACACCGTCGGCCACCTTGTCGCTGTTGCCCCAGGTGATGCGCACATCGGCGAAGTCGACGCCAAGCATGTCGACGAGCATCTGGGCATAGACCGTAGCGTGGCCCTGGCCGTTGGATTGAGAACCGACGAAGCCATCGACCAAGCCGTCCGGGTTGACCTGGACCCGGGAGAACTCCGTGGGCGGGCCGCCGGCATCCTCGAGATAACAGGCCAGGCCGATACCGCGCAGGCGGCCCCTGTTTGTGGCCGCCTCGCGCCGGGGGGCGAAGCTGCTCCATGACGACTGGTCGACCGCCTTGTCGAGGCAGGCGGCGAAGTCGCCACTGTCGTAAGTCGTGCCCATGGCCGTCGTATAAGGCATGGCGTCGGACGAAATCAGATTGCGCCGACGCAGCTCGACCCGGTCAATACCGGTCTCCGCCGCCGCCCGATCGACTAGGCGCTCGACCAGATAGATCGCCTCGGCCCGGCCAACGCCGCGATAGACATGGACCGGCGTAGTATTGGTGAAGGCGCCGTGAAGGCGCATGTGGATGCAGGGGAAAGCATAAACCGCCGACTGCACGGCGGACATGTGGTTGAGCGGCACATAGATCGCGCGCGGTGCGATATTGGCGCCCAGATTGCAGGTGCTGTTGACCCGCAGGCCAAGGAACTTGCCGTCGCTGTCGAGCGCCAGTTCGCATTGTGTGACTTGATCGCGCGACTGTAGATCGACCAGGAAGGTATCGCTGCGCGTTCCCGTCCATTTGACCGGCCGTCCCAAGCGCTTGGCGGCCCAGGCAACCAGCACATACTCGGGATAAGTAAAGCCCTTGCCGCCGAAGCCGCCGCCCACATCGCCGGTGATCGCCAAAACCTGATCGGGCTCGATCCCCAGGCAGGTGGACAGATTTGCCTTGTGGCGATGCACCCCCTGGGACCCGGCGATCAGAGTATAGCGGCCGGTCGCTTCGTCGTAGGCGCCGATGGCGGCCCGGGGTTCCATATAGCTGGTCACCAGACGGTTGTTGACCAACTCAAGGCTGGTTACATGAGCGGCGGCGGCGAAGGCCGCATCGACCGCGGCGGCGTCGCCCTTCTCCCAGTCGAAAATACGATTACCCGGCGCGTTGTCACGAAGCTGCGGCGCGCCCTCGGCAAAGGCGGCTTTGGCGTCGGTCACCGCCTCCAGGGGTTGATAATCGACTTCAACGGATTCTGCGCCATCGCGAGCCTGAAGCGCGGTTTCGGCGATGACCACGGCCACCGGCTCGCCGACGTATCGAACCTTGCCTTCGGCGATCAACGGATAAGACACATCGGGCATACGGCTACCGTCACGGTTCAGGAACTCGGCGGAGGGGTCGCGCACCAGGGAAGGAATGCCGACAATACCGTCGGCAGTCAGATCAGCGGCGGTCAACACGGCCAGCACCCCGAGCATGGCGCGGGCCGCCGCGCCGTCAATGGCCCCCAGGTCGGCGTGGGCGTGAAGCGAGCGCACGACCGCCAAAAAAGCCTGGCCATCGAGGTTCACGTCGTCGCTAAAATTACCCTTGCCGACGAGCAGCGCCTCGTCCTCGGTACGCTGCACCGACTGACCGATTCCGAAATTCATTTAAGCGTCTCCTGCGGGTACCAAACGAGGCGCCAGCTAAGACCAGAACGCCTTGGCGGTCAACGATGACGCAAGGCTTGGAAAGCAGTAACTGTACGGCTAGCATGCCGGCCATTCATTTTCAGGAGCGCGCCTCGGCGCGAGAATTGGCATGAGCGATTCCACCGGCGGCGAAAACATCAAGTTCCTCGACAGCGACGTCCCCACTTTCACCGCCGAGGACGCCGCCCGGGTCGCGCGCGAGCTATACGGTATCGAGGGCGAGTTCAAACGGCTCTACAGCGAGCGCGACCAGAATTATCGCATCAGCAATTCGGACGGCCCCGCCTATGTGCTCAAATTCGCCAACAGCGACGAAGACCCGGGCGTCCTCGACATGCAGCACCAGGCCCTGGCCCATGTGGAGACGCGCAATCCCGAATTGCCGGTGCCGCGCGTCATCCGTACCAAAGACGGCGCCTTGAGCGACATCATCGAAGACGCCGACGGCAAGCCCCACATCGTCCGGGTGTTGAGCTACATGCCCGGCATCGATCTCGGTGACGTGACCCTGACGCCCAAACTGCTGCGCGCCCTCGGCGCCACCACGGCCCAGCTTGGCAAATCGCTGCGCAGCTTCTTCCATCCCTCGGGCGACCACGTCTTGTTGTGGGACCTGAAGCGCGTCCCCGAACTGCGCCACAACACCAGCGCCATCAAGGACGCCGATCAGCGTCAACTCATGGAAGGCATCATCGACCACTTCACCAGCGAGATTTTTCCCCGTCTGGGCGACCTGCGCTGGCAAATCATTCATAACGACGTCCATTCATCGAACATTCTGGTGACGGAAGACGATCACGAGCAGATCGCCGGCATTATCGATTACGGCGATATAGTTCACGCACCGCTGGTCTGTGACGTGGCCATCGCCGCAGCCGGCGTCTCCCATCATGTGGACGACCCGATTACCGCATTTTGCCAGATCGTCCTGGGCTTCGATGATGTCACCTCCCTGGAGGCCGAGGAGGTCGACCTGATCTATGACCTCATCATCGCCCGGATTGCCACCGAGTTTGTCATCTGCAACTGGCGCATCGCCAATCCCATTGGCCCGACCGACGACCTTGAACAATACGTGGTGGGTTTCGGGGCGGCCCTGGACAGGATTCTCGCGGTCGGCCGCGAAGAGACCCGCGCGCGCCTACGGCTCGCCCTCAAGTTCCCGCCCTATTGCCCGCAACCCGGCGAGGTCGACCAGGCCGAGGCCGACGCGGTGCTTGATGACATGATCGAGCGCCGCCGTGGGCTGCTGGGGCCGAACCAGTACATGTTCTACGACCGGCCGCTCCACATGATAAAGGGCGAGGGCATCTGGCTCACCGACGCCACCGGGCGATCCTTTCTCGACGCCTACAACAACGTCCCCCACGTGGGCCACTCCCACCCTCACGTGCTGCGCGCCATCAGCCGGCAATACGCCGCCCTGTGCACCAACACGCGCTACGTCTACGGCAATATTCTCGACTATGCGGAGCGCTTGGCGGCGACCATTCCCGACGGGCCGCGCTCCAGCGTGTTCGTCAATTCGGGCAGCGAGGCCAACGACATCGGCTGGCGCATGGCCAAGGCGCACACCGACAAATCAGGGGCCATTGTTCTCGAGAAGGCCTACCATGGCGGCACCGACGCCATTCACGCGTTCTCGCCGTCGGAGATGCCGGAAAGCGAAATTCCACCCCATATCCGTACCATCATTACGCCGGACACCTATCGCGGCGAGTTCCGCGGCGACGACGCAGCCGAGCGCTACGCCGCCGACATCGACCGGGCCATCGCCGAGCTCGACGAAGCGGGCTACGGCGTGGCCACGGTGATGATCGATCCGTCCTTCGTCAATCACGGCATCATCAATGTGCCCGACGGCTATCTCCAACTGATTGTGGCGAAGGTCCGCGCCGCCGGCGGCGTCTTCATGGCCGACGAGGTCCAGGCCGGTTTCGGCCGTATGGGCAGCCATATGTGGGGCTGTCAGACCCATGGCGTCGAGGCCGAAATCATCACCCTGGGCAAACCCATCGGCGGCGGTTTGGCGCTCGGCGCGGTCGTCACCACGCCGGAAATCCTCGGCTCGTTCACCGAGAAGACCGGCTACTTCAGCACCTTCGGCGGCAACCCGGTGGCCTGCGCCGCGGGCAGCGCCGTGCTCGACGTTATCGAGGACGAGGAACTGTTGAAAAATGCCGTGGAGACCGGCGACTACCTGCGCCGCGGCCTGCAAGTCCTGGCCCAGCGCCACGCCATTATCGGCGACGTCCGCGGCACCGGCATGATTGCCGGGGTCGAGATGGTCCGCGACCGCACCACCCAGGAGCCGGCCCGGGAAGAAACCAAGCGGGTCATCAATGGCATGAAGGACAAGGGCGTGCTGGTCGGCCGCGAGGGCTACAACAATAACGTCCTCAAAATCCGCCCGCCCATGGTCTTCAAGCCCGACAACGCCGACTACCTGATCAAGGCTCTCGACGAGGTCATCAGCGAGCTATAGGGCGTCTACCCCCGATTCACCGTCGCCAAAATACCGCCGATACCGACGAAGGTGCCGCCGGCGATGCGGTTGAACCAGCGGCCGTTGGCGCCGATCCACGGGGCGACTTTTTGGGCGGTGCCGGCCAGGGTGATCTCGTAGATCGATTCGATGACGGCGAAGGTGGCGCCCATGATGATGAACTGGATCAACCAGGACGCCGCCGGGTCCATGAACTGGGGCAGGAAGGCGGCAAAGAAAATCAGCGCCTTGGGATTGGATACGGCGACCAGGAAGCCCTGGCTGCATAGTTTCCAGGGTGTGCTGTCGAGGTCCGAAGCCGGACCCTCACCGGCCGTGATGTCGGGCGGGGGGGCGCGCCAAGTATTGATGCCGAGATAGACCAGATAGGCCGCGCCAATCCATTTGGCAATGGTGAAGGCGGTCTCGGAGGCCGCCAGCAGCGCCCCCATGCCGGCCATTGAAGCGGCGATCACCACGAGGAAACCGGTGATGGCGCCGCAGATGGTCGCCACCGTGCGCCGCGCGCCGAATCGCATGCCGTGGGTTATGGAGAGCAGGCCGTTGGGTCCCGGCGTCAGGGACAGGCCGACCGTAGCCACCGCGTAGACCATCCAGAGGACCGGGTCCATTACTTGCTCTTTTGCATCCGCGCCCAACTGTCACGCAGACCGACCGTGCGGTTGAACACCGGGTGATCGGGCGTGGCGTCCGGGTCGAGACAGAAATAGCCCTGGCGCTCGAACTGCACCGGCTCGCTTGAGTTGGTGCCCGCCAGGGCGGGCTCCAGCTTGCTGTCATCGAGCACGGTGAGTGAATCCGGGTTGAGGTCATCGAGAATATCGCCATCAGCGCCGGGTTCGGGCACGGCGAACAGGTGATCGTAGAGCCTGACTTCCGCCGTCACCGCATGGGTCGCCGAGACCCAGTGCAGCGTCGCCTTGACCTTGCGGCCGTCGGGTGCGTTGCCGCCCTTGGTTCCCAGATCGTAGGTGCAGCGCAGCTCGACCACCTCGCCGGACGGATCCTTGACGACCTCGTTGCAGGTAATGAAGTAGGCGTAACGCAGACGCACCTCGCGGCCCGGCGACAGGCGGAAGAACTTCTTCGGCGGGTCCTCCATGAAGTCCTCGCGCTCAACCCAGAGCTCGCGCCCGAACGGAACCTGGCGGCTGCCGGCGTCCGGGTCGCCTGGATTGTTGATTGCGGTCAAGGTCTCGCCCACGCCTTCTGGGTAGTTGTCGATAACCACCTTGAGGGGGCGCAGGACGGCCATGCGGCGCTCGGCGGTTTTGTTCAACAGCTCGCGAATGCAATGTTCGAGCAACGCGATCTCGATCATATTTCCCGACTTGGCGACGCCGATGCGACCACAAAAATCACGGATCGCCGCCGCCGGCACGCCGCGCCGGCGCAGGCCGCTGATGGTCGGCATGCGCGGGTCGTCCCAACCGTTGACCACGCCCTCCTCGACGAACTGGATGAGGCAACGCTTGGACAGCACCGTGTGGGTCAGATTGAGTCGGGCAAACTCATACTGCTTCGGCACATGCGCCACCGGTAGATTGGCCACGCACCAGTCATAGAGCGGCCGGTGGTCCTCGAACTCAAGGGTACAAAGGGAATGGGTGACCCCCTCGATGGCGTCCGACTGGCCGTGGGCGAAATCGTAGGTCGGATAAATGCACCAGGCGTCGCCGGTGCGCGGGTGATTGGCATGAAGGATGCGGTAGATCACCGGATCACGCATGTTCATGTTGCCCGACGCCATGTCGATCCTGGCGCGCAGCACCCGGGCGCCGTTATCAAACTCACCGGCTCGCATGCGGCGGAACAGATCCAGGCTCTCGGCTACCGGGCGCTCGCGGTAAGGACTGTTGCGGCCCGCCTCGGTCAGGGTGCCGCGGTATTCGCGCATCTCCTCGGGGGTCAGATCGTCCACATAGGCGTGGCCACCCTCGATGAGGTGTACGGCCCAGGCATAGAGGGTCTCGAAATGGTCCGACGCGTGGTACAGGTATTTGCCCCAGTCGAAACCCATCCAGCGCACGTCTTCCTCGATGGCGTCGATATATTCGTGCTCTTCCTTGACCGGGTTGGTGTCGTCGAAGCGCAAATGACAGCGACCGCTGAACTCGGCCGCGACGCCGAAGTTGAGGCACATGGACTTGGCATGGCCGATGTGGAGATAGCCGTTGGGCTCGGGCGGGAAACGGGTCACCACCTCGGTTTCGCGGCCGGCGTCGAGGTCGGCACGGACGATGTCGCGGATGAAATCCCGCGCGCTGTCGTCTTCAGTCGTGGTGTCGTTGTCGCTCATGGTGTCGGGTCCCAGTCTCTGGTTCGCGCCCTTGTACGGCAAAAGCCGGGCATGGGAAAGCGCGCGCCTCAGGTGCCGCTGCCGATCACCGCGACGGCTTCAACCTCGACCAGTAGGTCCGGATGGGCGAATGCCGGGGCGCCGACCACGGAGCTTGCCGGGATCTTGTTGGGAAAGGCCTCGGCACGGGCGGCGGCGAAGGCCGGAAAATCCTTCACGTCGATCAGAAACACCAGAATTTTCACGACGTCGTCCATGGTGGCGCCGGCCTCGGCCAGCACGGCGCGGAGGTTGTCGAGCACGGCGCGGGACTGAGCCGCCACATCGCCGACACCGATGATGCTGCCGTCGGGCGCGAAGGCCACCTGGCCCGATGTGTAGACCGTATGGCCAACCTGAACCCCCGGCGTCACCCGGATTTTCTCGGTCCAGGCCCACCCCGGGTTGAGTTCGATCCGCTTGGTCATCGGCTGCCTCCTCGTCCGTTTGATTGATCCTGGCAAAAGCTACCACGGGCCGGACGGAGACGTTATAATATTGGCCACGGGCGAGGCCGGGGCGCGCGGTTCGGGTTAAATCAGAGAAACCACAGCCATGGCCACAAGAGACGTCTATGAGCGGATCGCTGGTTGGTACGATCTGCTCGACTTCTATTTTGAATACACACGGTACCGGTCGATTCGCCGAGACCTGTTCGCTGGTATCAGCGGCCGGGTGCTCGACGCCGGCGTCGGCACCGGGCGCAACATGGCATTCTACCCGGCCCATGGCGAAATGACCGGCATCGATCTGAGCTCGGCCATGCTGCGACGCGCCGTCCAACGTCGGGACCGGAGCGGAATCGCGGTCGAACTCCACGAGGCCGACGTTTGCGCCACCAGCTTTCCCGACAATCACTTCGACACGGTGGTCGCCAGTTTCCTGTTCTGCGTCCTCGATCATGATCTACAGCGCCCGGCCCTGGCCGAACTGGCGCGCATCTGCAAACTGGGCGGTGAGATCAGGCTGCTCGACTACACCCTCTCGGAGAGACCCCTGCGCCGCGCCGCCATGAAAGCCATGGCGCCCTGGGTGAACTGGCTCTACGGCGCCGGCTTCGACCGCGACACCAAGGGCCACGTCACGGCCAGCGGCCTTGAACTCACAGACTGCCGCTACGTCTATCACGACGTCATCGAGCTACTGATCGTCAGGCCCGCCGCCTGACGCGGATTTCGCGGTGGAAGATGTAGAGGCCGGAGCCGATCACCAGGGTCGAGCCGAGGAGCATCCAGCGGTCGGGCAGGTCACCCCATATGAGATAACCGAACAGCACTGCCCAAATGACGTTGGCATAGCGGAACGGCGCGCCCAGGCCGGCCTGGGCCAGGCGAAAAGCTTCGATGAGCAGGTATTGGGCGGCGCCGATGAGAAATCCTGACAGCACCAGCAGCGCCATGTCGCCGAGAGCCGGCATACGCCATCCCATGATGAACGTGGTCAGTCCGGCCAGGGTGACGCCAAGAGTGGTGTAGCAGAGGATGCCGACCGAGGTCTCAGTGACCGCCTCGGTGGCTGTCAGGCGCCGGGTGATGATGTCGCGGACAGCGCTTAACAGCGCACCGACCAGCGGCAGCAGCGCGACCCAGTGCAGTGTTTCGCTGCCCGGCCGGAACATCACCAGGATGCCGGCAAAGCCCACCAGTACCGCCGACCAGCGCCGCCAGCCCACCGGCTCGCCCAACAGGGGCACGGCCAGGGCGGTGAGGAACAACGGCCCGGCGAAGGCGATGGAAACCACATCGGCCAGGGGCATGACCGTGAGCGCAATCAGATAGAACACCGTAGAAACGACCGTCAGTCCGGCCCGCACGGTCTGCGCCCCGATGTGGTGAATAGCCAGCGCCGACATGCCGCCCATGCGCCAGGCGATAAGACCGACCGGGATGAAGACAAAGAGGCCGCGAATGAACAGGATCTCGCCGACCGGGTAACCGTCACTCAGCCACTTGACCACGGCGTCGTTGAGAGTAAGCAGAGCGCCGCCGACAACCATGCAGGCGATGCCGACCAGCGGTGCGCGCGATGATGTAGCGGCAGCGTTGTTGTTGACCGATGAGTCTGATCCCGAGGGCATAATCACTAGTCATTCGGTTGTGGCATCGCCCCTACATATCACGAACTCAGGCGGCATAGCGCCCGGTTCCACGCGGGCTTGGGTCCGCTGGCGCGAAATGATAGGCTGGCGCCAAACCAGTATATTCAAGAGGAATACGAGCCATGCCCGGGACCAAGGAACTCGTCCACACCACCTGCCCGCGCGATTGCTACGACGCCTGCGGCATCGTCGTCATCAAGCGCGGCGGCGACATCACCAAGGTGCTGGGCGATCCCGACCACCCGGCGTCCCGCGGCGCGCTCTGCGGCAAATGCGCCCTGGCCTACAACGGCGTCTTCCTCGACCCCAAAGAACGGCTAACCACGCCCCTGCGCCGGACCGGCGCCGAAGGTTCGGGCCAGTTCGAAGCGATCAGTTGGGATGAGGCTATCAGAACCGTGGCCGGCAAGCTCACGGCGATCGCCGATGACAGCGGCGCCGAGACCATTCTTCAGGCCCACTACACGGGCACTTGTTCAATGTTGGCGGGCGGTTTCCCGGATCGCTTCTTCAATCGTCTCGGCGCCACCGAGGTCGACCCGGACAGCATCTGCAATGCGGCCGGCCATGTGGCGCTCGACTATATCCTCGGCGCTTCGGCGGTCGGGTTCGATCCGCGCGAGGCCAAGGACGCCGCCTGCATCGTGGTATGGGGTGCTAATCCCCACGCCTCGGCGCCCCATACCCACAAGTATTGGCTGCGCGAAGCGCCGGGTACGGTCATCGTCATCGACCCGGTGCGCCATCCGACCGCCGAGCAGGCCGATCTATACCTGCAGCCGTTCCCCGGCAGTGACGCCGCCCTGGCCTTCGCCCTGTTGCACGTCATCCGCCGCGACGGTCTGCTCGATGAAGCCTTCATCGCCGCCCATACCCTGGGCTGGGATGAAATCGAGGGCGAGATCGAACGCTGCAACCCGGCCTGGGGCGAGGCCGCAACCGGGGTGCCGGCGGCGCTCATCGAGAAAGCCGCGCGGACCTACGGCAAGGGCCCCTCACTGCTGTGGCTCGGTCAGGGCATGCAGCGCCAACCCATGGGCGGCAACGCCTTCCGCGCCGCCGCCGTACTGTCCGCCGCCACCGGCAACATGGCCAAGCCCGGTGCCGGGTTCTACTACCTCAACGGCTCGTCCCAGCGCGGCCTCGACTCCGACTACCTGTCGGCGCCCCACCTGGCGCGCGGCGACGTGCCGTCGGTCAGCCATATGGATTTGGCCGAACGTCTGGAAGATGGCGCCGCCTCCCGCGCCTTTATCTCGTGGAACATGAATGTCGCCGCCTCCGGCCCGCAACAACAGCGGCTCCATAAGGCCCTGGTCCGCGACGACCTGTTTACCGTGGTCCTCGAGTTGTTCCCCACGGATACCACCGACTACGCCGATATCGTGCTGCCGGCGGCGAGCTTCCTCGAGTTCGATGACATCATCACGTCCTATTTCAACTACACCGCCTCGGCCCAGGGCAAGGCGGCCGAACCCATGGGCGACGCCCTGCCCAACCAGGAGATTTTCCGCCGCCTGGCCAGGGCCATGGGCTTCGAAGAGCCTGAACTGTTTGAGCCCGATAGGACGATGATTGATGCCATGGCGGCACAGATGGGCATCAAGGGCGGCTTCGGCGCCCTTAAAGAGGTCGGCACGGTGGCGATCTTCGACAAACCGTTCGTGCCTTTTGCCGATGGTGTCTATCCCACACCGAGCGGGCGAATCGAAATTGCCAGCGACCGTGCCGAGGCTGACGGTCACCCGCGCACGCCGACGCCTCACGCCGACCCGCGCCCGGCGGACGGTCGCCTGCGCCTGTTGTCGCCGGCATCCGTGTGGCTGATGAACGATTCCTATGCCAACGATCCGAAGGTCACCGAGCAACTTGGCGAGGCCACCGTGGCGCTGCACCCGGACGACGCCAGCGAGCGCGGCCTCAAGGCCGGCGACCCGGTGACCCTGTCCAACGAGACCGGCAACCTGGCGCTGGTGGTGGCGGTCAGCGACATCATTCCCCGGGGCGTCGCCCTCAGCCACAAGGGCCGCTGGCCCAAGCGCGAAGGCCCGCGCGCCAACGTCAACGTGCTCAACCCGGGCATCAAGACCGACATGGGTGAGAGCGCCAGCGTCCATGGCGTCGAAGTGACCGTGAGCCGCGCCTAATTAGGCTCAGGACTCATTGATTGATCCAGAAGATGACGATATCAGC
>CAZYDR010000033.1:0-35437 GCA_964645285.1 uncultured Alphaproteobacteria bacterium | reverse complement strand
CATTAATCGACGAAAATAGCAGTTCATATGAATGGCGTTTTAACCGCGAAATGCAGAATGTAGAAATTCTTCGAGGATTGCCCGAGAATTGGGGAAAACATTTATAGGACTATACCGTCGCGGCAGAAGCGCGGCAAGGCCATCCATTGCATGGGTAAGTCTATCACATGATGATTCGTCGGTTAATTTCAGTACTTCAAGCAACGAATCCAATGTGCTAGGTTGAGTCAGCTGACTCGGCGCGAATTGTGATGCTTACTTCGCGCCGTGTTCGAGTGGAGGCTTGAACCAATGACTACGATACTGTGCCCACAGGGACTTTCGAAGATGTACCGATTAGCGGTGGCGACGGGTCTGGTGCTGTTCGCGGGCCTGGTTTCTGCATTTGCCGCCGAACCGTTGAAGGTCACGATTCACCAGTCTTACCTCGTGCAGCTACAGCAGGACGCCGACATCATTATGGTCGGCAACCCGACAATTGCCGACATAGCAGTCGAATCGGCCCGCATGTTTTTCCTGCTTGGATTAGAACCCGGCGAGACCAGTCTTCATGTCCTTGACAGCCACGGTGAAACCATTGTGCAGACTGCCGTGGTGGTTACACCCACCGCTGAGCGTACGGTGACGGTGAATCGGGCCAATAATCTTGAGGAAGCGACCTATAGCTGTGCCCCCCGTTGCGCCGCGGTTGGAACCGCGGTCGGGGTCGGCGCCGCGCCGCCGACAGGTGGCGGTGACGATGGCTCGGCTGAAGCCGCGGCTTCAACTACCGACGGGTCTGAAGAAACCACCACGGAAAGCACGACTGGAGGCTGACGCCCCGAATTTGATGCTCCGCCGGGTCATCATCAATCAATTACAGGCTTGGGTTGCGGCGGCAACACCGCGACGCGTGAGCCCGAACAGGAAAGCAGTGGATGAAAGCTCTTATCGTATCCGACGATCGCCTGTTTGCCCGTCTGATCCTGAAAAGACTGGAAGGCTGGGGCTATGAGGCGGAAACCGCTGCCTCTGGCAGTGAGGCTTACGAGCGCCTCAAGAAAGAGCCGTTCCGCATCATCCTGATGGGCTGGGATCTTCAGGGCATGTCCGGCCTTGATCTAACCCTCGGCATTCGCAAGCTCAAGCGCAGCCGCTACAGCTACATCATGATTTCGACCAACGACAAGTCGAAGGACGTCATGATGACGGCCTATGAAGCCGGTGCTGACGACTTCCTCGATCGCCCGCTCAACTCGGTTGAACTCAGGCTCAAGATGGCCAACGCCAAGCGGCTCCTCGACCTTGAGGACGAATTGCGCGACAGCGCCGGCACCGATGCTTCAACCGGCCTGGCCAACTTGGCCAGTTTCCGACAGTTCTTCCGGGTGGTCCTGGCGAAAACCCGTCGCCTGAAAGAAAAAGGCGTGCTCATGTACGTCACCGTCAATGACTTTAGAAAAATTTATGACGAGCATGGCGTCAATCCGGCCGAGACCCTGATGGTTGAGGTTTCGCGGGCACTCAGCACGATCACCCGCGGCAGTGACATGGTGGCGCGCATCAAGGACGACGAGTTCTGCTTGTTGCTTCAGAACACCTGGGGGGATCGCTGCAAACCGGTTGGCGATAAAGTCATGGAAAAGATGCGCAACATGTCGCTGTACCTTGAGGACTTCGAGCTCCACCCCACAGTCACCATCGGCACGGTAGACTACCCGGCCGAAGACGCGAGTTCGGAAGATATCCTCGCCGCCACTGACCGTATCCCGTTCGAATAGGCGGCGGCTGCCAGCTCGAGGAAGGCGCCGACTAACGATCGTATCGTAAGCTCGAATTTCTACTGCCGACAGAGACAAGACCGAGTTATCCAAAGCCGATTTCGAGTGGTATTTGGTACGCTATGGCGGTGCGAACCTCAGTCCCGAGGAACAAGTCTGGCTCGATAGCCTGATCGGTATGTCCAACACCGCCTGATCCCTATAGGTTGACCTCATGAATATTTCGGATGGCGCTACGGTGCCCTTCATCGATGCCGTGCTCGGTTTTTGGTTCGGTTCGCCGGATGATGCCGACTATGGCAAAATGCGCGAAGCTTGGTTCAAGAAGGACCCGTCATTCGACGCCGACATTCGGCGGAGTTTTCTCGCCGGCCACGGTCGGGTCGCTGCTGGAGAAATGGATCATTTGGCGGACACCGCCGAAGGCGTCCTAGCGCTTGTCGTTACGCTGGATCAGTTTTCGCGGAACATGTTTCGCGAGACCCCGGGCATGTACGCCACCGATCCCAAGGCTCTCGCCCTAGCCCGGTCAGGCATGGACCGCGGCCTCGACCAACAGCTCATTCCGGTCCAGCGGATATTCGTCTACCTGCCCTTCGAACACAGTGAGGTCTTGGCGGACCAGCACATATCGGTGAAATTGTTCGAAGCGCTACCGCCCATCTCCGAGCGCGATAAAGGCAGTGAATCGGCCCTGCGTCACCGTGAAATCATAGAACGGTTCGGGCGCTTTCCCCACCGCAACAACATCCTCGGCCGCGACACCACCGCCGAGGAGATTGAATTCCTCAAGGAACCGAGTTCGTCATTTTGAAGAAGGCTAGAGGCCGCTCAGATCGAGTTCGAGTTTCTCGCCGAACCACATGGCCGCCTCCGAGTGATCGAATACGTCATCGCCGGTGGTGTTCGGATGCACAAGTACCACGAGACCTGAGCGGTTGAGCATCAGCCAGGGGACGAACCGGTCGAACAAATCCGACGCGAAGGACACCTGATACATGGCCTGGGGGTGGGGGCCCACCGGTTCGTCCCGCCAGCGCCCCATGACTACGTCAAAGCGCTGTTCGATAGCGTCGCGCAGGGTCGAGGCGACCGCCCGCGAGGCATCGTCGTAATAGAAATGGGCGTGGTAGCCGGCAATGGCGGCCGGCTCGGCAAACGCCATTATCAGGCGACCAGTTCGATGCCCTTGTTGCGCATCAACTCGGCAAGCTCGCCGATCTCATACATTTCACGGATGATGTCGCAGCCACCCACGAACTCGCCCTTGACGTAGAGCTGGGGAATAGTCGGCCATTCGCTGTACTGCTTGATGCCGTCACGGAGCGACGGATCGGTGAGCACGTCGATGCCCTTGAACTTGACCTCGAGGACCGTGAGGATCTGCACCACGGTGGCGGAGAAGCCGCACTGGGGGAAGACCGGTGAGCCCTTCATATAAAGGACCACATCGCTGTCGGATAAATCCTGGTTGATACGTTCGATAACGGGGTTTTCAGCCGACATGGTATTGGTCCCTTTCTTTGGGAATTGGATTAAGCGTCACTGGGTACCGAGGTCTGCAGCGCCAGAGCATGCAGATCATCGCCCATCTTGCCACGGAGCGCCCGGTAAATTATCTGGTGTTGCTGGACGCGGCTCTTGTCCTTGAAAGCGGCGGAAACCACGTGGGCAGCGTAGTGGTCGCCATCCCCGCGCAAATCCTCGATGGTGATCCGCGCGTCGGGAAGCGCTTCCTGAATCATACGTTCGATTTCCACTGCATCCATCGCCATCGTGCCAGCCCTCGTCTCAATCCTATGACAAATGGCCCACTCAGGCCCGAAGTCTACTCTGCCGCCATATAATCGGGCAGCCAATTCTCATGTGCCGCGCGCAGCGCCGCAAGGGATATAGGGTTCTCGCCAAAGACTGTCAACGCGGCGCCGCCAACCACGCCAACAATTTGTGCCAGCACGCCAGCGGCTTGAGCCTTGGTCAAAACGGCCTCGGCCCCAGCCTCATCAACGGCAATCACATAACGCGCCTGATCCTCGCCGAATAACCAGCCATGAGCAACCGCGCCTGTGGGTGGGGCGTCGAGGGTCGCGCCGAGGTCGCCGGTCAACGCCATCTCCGCCACCGCCACCAGCAGGCCACCATCGGAAATATCGTGACAGATAGTCACGTCGCCTGTGGTGATGAGGTCACGCACAAGATCGCCGTTGCGGCGCTCGGCAGCCAGATTCATGGGCGGCGGCGCCCCGGCTTCGGTACCGTGAATTTCGCGGACATAGAGCGACGCGCCGAGATGGCCCGCCGTGTCGCCAATGACGATCAACCGGTCGCCAGCGGTGGACAAGGCCGGGGTCGCCGTGCGGTCGAGATTGTCGATCAATCCGACCGCGCCGATCGCCGGCGTCGGCTGCACGGCGCTGCCGTTGGTCTCGTTGTAGAACGACACATTGCCCGAAACCACCGGCATGTCGAGGGCGATACAGGCCTCGCCGATGCCCTGGGTGCAGCCGACGAACTGGCCCATGACATGGCTGTTCTCCGGGCTGCCGAAATTGAGGCAATCGGTGACCGCCAGCGGCTTCGCTCCGGCTGCGGTGAGATTGCGGAAGGTCTCCGCCACCGCCTGGGCGCCCCCCGCATGAGGGTCGGCGGCGCAGTAGCGCGGCGTGCAGTCGGTGGTGATGGCGAGGCCACGATTACTGCCGTGCAGGCGTACCACCGCCGCATCGCCGCCCGGCCGCTGCACCGTATCGGCCATGACCATGTGGTCGTACTGTTCCCACACCCAGGCCTTGCCGCAAAGATCGGGACTGGCGAGCAAGGTTAGCAGGCTGGCGCCAACACCGTCGGGCGGCACAAGGCCATCGCCGTCAAGCGGTTCCGGCGTCGGGCTCGGCGCCCACGGCCGGTCGTATTCAGGCGAGGCGTCGACCAGAGGTGTCACCGGAATATCAGAGACCACCTCGCCGTCGGCGACCAGCACCATGCGTCCAGTATCGGTCAGCTTACCGACGATGGCGAAATCGATGTCCCACTTCTCGAAGATCCGGCGCGCGACATCATCTCGGCCCTTATGGATGACCATCAGCATGCGCTCCTGGCTTTCCGACAGCATGACCTCGTAGGGGCTCATGCCGGTCTCCCGGCGCGGCACGGCATCAAGGTCGAGTTCGATGCCAAGCCCGCCCTTGTCGACCATTTCCACCGACGAACAGGTCAGCCCGGCGGCGCCCATATCCTGGATGGCGACGATGGCGTCGGTAGCCATGAGTTCGAGGCAGGCTTCGAGCAGCAGTTTTTCCGTAAACGGATCGCCGACCTGGACCGTCGGGCGCTTGGCGTCGGAGTCGTCGTCGAACTCGGCCGAGGCCATGGTGGCGCCATGGATGCCGTCGCGCCCGGTCTTCGAGCCGGCATAGACCACGGCGTTGCCGAGGCCGGCGGCGGCGGAATAGAAGATACCGTCGGCGTTGGCCACCCCCACGGTCATGGCGTTGACCAGGTTGTTGCCGTTGTAGGATGAGTGGAAGGTACATTCGCCGCCCACGGTCGGCACACCGATACAGTTGCCGTAACCACCGACACCGGCCACCACTCCGGCCACCAGATGCCGGGTCTTGGCGTGGTCGGGATGGCCGAAGCGAAGCGCGTTGAGGTTGGCCACCGGCCGAGCGCCCATGGTGAAAACATCGCGCAAGATACCGCCGACCCCGGTCGCCGCCCCCTGGTAGGGCTCGATGAATGACGGATGGTTGTGGCTCTCCATCTTGAAGACCGCCACCTTGCCCTCACCGATATCGATGATGCCGGCAT
Organism: uncultured Alphaproteobacteria bacterium; assembly: GCA_964645285.1. Classification (GTDB taxonomy): domain Bacteria; phylum Pseudomonadota; class Alphaproteobacteria; order JAAXGF01; family JAAXGF01; genus JAYZAP01. The sequence continues at coordinate 29,867 of CAZYDR010000033.1, read as the reverse complement.
TCTCGCCCGGGCCGCAGACCACCCAGGGCGCCTCAGTGGGCAGCTTCTTGAGCCACTTCTTCGAGGATTTGTAGGAGCAGTGCTCGCTCCACATGACCGAGAAAATTCCGAGCTCCGTGTGGTTGGGCGTGCGGCCCATGATTTCCACGGCGAGATCGTATTCGTCGTCGGTCAGACCCATGAGGTCGTTGGGGCGTTGACCCTGATCGGTCATCCGAGCGCCTCGACCAGGGATTCAAACATCGCCTTGCCATCGTCACCGCCCAGCCTCGGGTCGGCCATACGTTCGGGATGAGGCATCAGGCCCAGCACGGTCTTCGATTCGCTGTAGATGCCGGCGATGTCGTCGCGCGAGCCGTTGGGATTATCGCCGGCTTCGCCGCCCGCCGTGCAATAGCGGAAGGCCACCTGATCGTTGTCCTCAAGGGCGGCAAGTCCATCGTCGTCGATGTAGTAGTTACCGTCATGATGAGCCACCGCGAAACGCACCACCTGGTCCTTCTGATAATGGCTGGCGAACAGGCCGCCAGCTTGCTCGGTCCGAAGATGAACATCGCGGCAAACGAAATTCAAACCCGCGTTGGGCAGCAGCGCACCCGGCAGCAGTCCGGCCTCGACAGCGACCTGAAAGCCGTTGCAGATCGCCAGAACCGGCGTGCCGGCACGGGCACGTTTTACGATATCCTGCATGATCTTCGAATGAGCGGCGATAGCGCCCGAGCGCAGGTAATCGCCATAGGAGAAGCCACCGGGAAGGGCGATAAGATCAGTATCGGGCAGTTCGCTGTCGTCATGCCAAACCATGGCCGGTTCACGACCAGTGGCGGCGCGCAACGCCACTTGGATGTCACGATCACAGTTCGAACCGGGAAAGACGACAACGGCGGATTTCACGCTGGAGAGAGACTCCAAAAACAGGGCGACTCTGGGCGCGCCGATCCTATGTCGACGGGCGCGACATTTCAAGCTTCGGGGCGAGAATGGCTCTAATCCGAGAGTTCAATGGCGTAGTTTTCGACCACCGTGTTGGCCAGCAGGTTCTCGCACATGGCCTCGACCGTCTGTCGTGCCTTGTCGCGATCGGTCTCGGCCAGGTCGATTTCGATGAACTTGCCCTGACGCACCTCATCGACACCGGCAAACCCAAGCCGATCAAGGGCCTGAGCGACGGCCTTGCCCTGGGGGTCGAGGACGCCATTCTTTAGGGTAACGTGGACCATCGCCTTCATTGCATCACCTTGGGGCCTTTGAGGTCGCGGGGACCGCTTTCGGGCAGGATGCCAAGGCGGCGGGCAACTTCCTGATAGCCCTCCTCCACATTGCCCAGGTCGCGGCGGAAGCGATCCTTGTCCATCTTCTCGCCGGTGACGGCATCCCACAGGCGGCAATTATCCGGGCTGATTTCGTCGGCGATGATAATCAGTATTTCCTCTTCGAGATACAGGCGACCGAATTCGAGGCGGAAATCTACCAGGCGGATGCCGATGCCGAAGAACAGGCCATTGAGGAAGTCATTGACCCTGAGCGACAGGGACATCATGTCGTCCAGGTCCGAGGGGTTGGCCCAGCCGAACGCGGTGATGTGCTCCTCCGAAACGATGGGATCGCTGCCGTCCTCGGACTTGAAACGATATTCGACGATGGAGCGCGGCAGCGGCGTGCCCTCGGCGATACCGAGACGCGTCGACAGGGAGCCCGCCGCCACATTTCGAACCACCACTTCCAGAGGAATGATCTCGACCTTCTTCACCAGCTGCTCACGCATATTGAGGCGGCGCATGAAGTGCGTCGGCACGCCGACCTCGTTGAGCCGCGTCATAATATGCTCGGAGATGCGGTTGTTGAGCACACCCTTGCCGGTAATAACACCGTGTTTGGTGTTGTTGTAGGCGCTGGCTTCGTCCTTGAAGTACTGGACCAGGGTGCCAGGCTCGGGGCCCTCGAACATCACCTTTGCCTTGCCTTCATAAACTTTCTTGCGGCGAGCCATAGTCGGTCTTTCTGAATATAAGAGGTCGGCATCTACGCTTAACGCCCAAAGGCGCCACCAACGTAGCTACCGAAGGTAGTTCATATGTGTGTTGGGGACAATTGTACAAGGGAAATGGGCGATTTCATGGCAATCGCGGGCTCATGTCAGCGCAACCGGGTCAAACCCCACTTTGTCGGGTCGGCCGGGGGCAAACAACCACACCGGATCGTCCTTCGCCTTGTCGCCGGGCAGGGCAATCAGCGAGCTTGAAACCGTGGCGAACCCCATATCGGTGACCACCGTCATGGCCGCTTGAGGATCGCCGGCGGCGCTGCCCTCGCGGCTGGCCAGCAAAGCTTTCCAGCTATCCCAGTCGCCAGTCCCCGGGTCCGGTGGTGGGGCGTCGTCAAACCGCGGCGCGTAGAAGCGAATTCGCGCACTGGTCGGATCATCGACCTCGGCGGCGGTAAGTATCGACAAACCGATAGGCAGATGAACCCGCGCTACGGCCCCACCGTCGCCCCGATTGCACAACCAAAACCCTTCATTGCGGTCGACAATGACCAGATTGAATGGACGATACTGCGAACCATCAATGGCGGCCATGGCGTCGGCTGCCGACCGAGCGTCGGGGTGATCCACGGCGGCCAGGGGAAGCTCCCCCCGGCTCCGTAAACCGGGCGCCGGCCCCAGGGAGCCACGACGATTCGACACCGCCGCGACAACGCCGCTGTCGCTCATGGCGAGCCAGGTGCCGGCGGCGGAGTCGTCACGGCCGGCAATGGCGCCGGGCTGGTCCGGCCAATGGCGGCCGGGCGGCTGCCACGGGCGCGCCGCCATCTCATCGCGGTTGGTAGCCAGTAACAGGGGCCAGTCATGCCCGGGGCGGCGCAGAAGAACGATCGTACACATGGAACTTTCCGTATCCATATTCGACGGGCGAGGCTATAAGAACATCAGTCAGCTGCAAACCCAAGGACCACCAGAATGTCGGGCTTCAACAAACGAAAAAAAGAAGCGGAAGACCGCTACAAACACGATCAGGATTTGGAATTCAAGGCCCACGCTAGGCGCAACAAGTTGCTTGGCCTGTGGGCCGCCGAACAGATGGGCATGAGCGGCGACGACATCGAGGCCTATGCCAAGGCGGTCGTGGCCTCTGATTTCGACCGGCCCGGCGATGACGACGTGCGCGAGAAAGTCGAAGCCGACCTTGCCGCCAAGGGCCTCGAAGTCTCCGATCACCGCGTTCGCAAGGAAATGGACCGGCTTCTCGAAGAAGCCCGCGCCCAGGTCCGCGCCGAATAGGCAAACCGCGGTTTAGTGTCGCCCGAACACCCGCTGGAAAATCGTATCGACGTTTTTCAGGTGATGAGCCGGATCGAAAAACGCAGCCAGGGCGGCGCCGTCAATGGCGCCGCTGACTTCTTCGTCGGCGGTTAGCCGGTCGAGAAAACTGCCGCCCTCCTCCCACGCCGCCATGGCATTGCGCTGGACCGCCGCGTAGGCCGCCTCGCGCGATAGGCCGGCCTGGGTCAGTGCCAGCAATACCCGCTGTGAATAGATCAGGCCGCCAAGGCGATCCACATTGGCCGCCATGATATCGCCGCGGACCACCAGCTTGTCGATCACCCCGGCCAGGCGCCCGAGGGCGAAGTCGAGGGTAATGGTGGCATCGGGCCCGATCATACGCTCGACCGAGGAATGCGAAATGTCGCGTTCGTGCCACAGGGCAATGTTCTCAAGCGCCGGCGTCACCGCCGAGCGCACCATCCGGGCGAGCCCGGTGAGATTTTCGGTGAGGATCGGATTGCGCTTGTGAGGCATGGCCGAGGAGCCCTTTTGCCCGGGCGAGAAATATTCCTCGGCCTCGCGGACTTCGCTGCGCTGGAGATGGCGGATTTCGGTCGCCAGATTCTCGACCGAACCGGCGATGACTCCAAGGGTGGCGAAGAACGCCGCATGGCGGTCGCGGGGTATGACCTGGGTCGAGACCGGCTCCACGATCAGTCCCAACATCGCCGCCACATGGGCTTCGACGGCAGGATCGATATTGGCGAAGGTGCCGACCGCACCCGAAATGGCGCAGGTGGCGATCTCGGCACGGGCCTCGGCGAGCCTAACCCGGGACCGGCTGAATGCCGCGTAGTGGCCGGCCAGCTTGACACCGAAGGTGGTCGGTTCCGCGTGGATACCGTGGCTGCGGCCAATGCAGAGCGTTGTCTTGTGCTCGAAGGCGCGGCGCTCAAGGGCGGCCAGCAGGGCGTCGAGATCGGCCAGCAGAATATCCGCGGCCCGGCTCATCTGTACCGCCAGACAGGTGTCCAGCACGTCCGACGAAGTCATGCCCTGATGGAGATATCGCGCCTCGTCGCCGACCTGTTCAGCGACCCAAGTCAGGAAGGCAATGACGTCGTGCTTGGTTTCCCGCTCAATCTCATCGATGCGGTCGATATCGACCGTACCCATGGCCGGTCCGCCGCGCTCCCAGATCGCCTTGGCGGCGGCCTCGGGGATGACCCCCGACGTGGCCATGGCGTCGGCGGCATGGGCTTCAATCTCGAACCAGATGCGATAACGGGTCTCGGGCGCCCAGATGGCAACCATCTCGGGCCGGCTATAACGTGGAATCATCAGCTCTCTCCGCCGTGGGGCGGCACCATAGCATAAAGCGCCAGCAGTGAACCCTGTGTCCAGCCCAGTGTAATGGACACGTGACCGGAGGTGGCCGCGACCCTCGCCAGCCAGGCGCCGATTGCCGGATAGCCGGCGAGGTCGAAGCCACCTTCAGGGGCTACGTGGGTATAGGCGTAAAGCGCGATGTCGGCGATGATCGGGCTGTCGCTGACGAACCAGTCGCGGCCCAACAGATGGCCTTCCATGACATCGAGAGCGGCGAAGCCGGCGGGTCGCTTGGCATCCAGTTGCGCCTGCCGCGCCGCATCGGCCGCCGTGTGCTTAAGCAGAAACCGTGAGGTGGTGATGTTGGGCTCGTGGCTATACTGCTCGAAGAACATCCATTGTAGTACCTGAGCGCGGGCCAAGCGGTTATCGGGCAGCCAGGCCGTACGATCGGCGAGGTAGTACAGAATGGCGGCGGATTCGGCCAAGTAGGTACCATCTTCCAGTTCGAGGGTAGGAATGCGGCCGTTGGGGTTCTTCTCAAGAAACGCCGGCGACCGGGTCTCGCCCTTGATGATGTCGCATACGATGAGTTCGAACGGAATATCGAGATAGTGGAGCAGCAGACGAACTTTGTAGCCGTTGCCCGAGTCCAAGTAGTCGTACAATCGCAACATCACACCTCCTTGCCTCGATCCCCGCCGCGCCGCTTGCTAAAGTGGAATGAATCGCCTTCCGTGGCATCACGTCGACATCATAGGGAGTGATACCTCGTGACCCAACCCAGCATCGGCATTCTCATGCTCAAGACACGGTTTCCCCGGGTTCCCGGCGACGTGGGCAATCCGGAAACCTGGCCGTTTCCGGTACTGCGTCAAACTATCGACGCAGCGACGGTCGATCGGGTTGTCAACGCCAACCCGCCGGTCGATCTGTTGCTTGAGCCGTTCATCGCCGGCGGCCACGCCCTGGTCGAGGCTGGCGCCACGGCGATCACTACCACCTGCGGCTTTCTCGCACTGTTTCAGGACGAGTTGACCCAGGCGCTGCCGGTTCCGGTGCTGGCTTCGAGCCTGCAGCAGGCCGCCCTGGTGCAATTGTCCCTGCCCCGGAACAAGCGCATTGGCATCATCTCCATCCATGCCGGCAATCTCAGCCCACAACATCTGGCGGCGGCCGATGTGGCGCCCGACACCCCGGTGGTCGGCACCGAACAGGGCCAGGAGCTTAGCCGCATCATTCTCGCCGACCTAGAGGAACTCGATATGGCCAAGGCTGAAGCCGATATTCTCAAAGCTGGCGATGCCCTGGCGGCCAAGGCGCCGGACCTGGGCGCGGTCGTGCTGGAATGCGCCAACATGGCGCCCTATTCAAGGGCCCTCAGCCAGCACCTCGGGGTGCCGGTCTATGACATCGTGACCATGATTACCTGGTTCCAAGCCGGCTTCGCGCCGCGGGTCTGGGAGCGTCCTTAAGCACGACGCGATCACGCAGGCTTGTATTGCCCGTGTTCCACCAAAAGTTCAGATTGGAGAGACGCCAACGACCACTTGTGCGATACATTATGAAAACACTACATCTTGTTGGTTTAGCTTTTGTTTTATCGTTTTCGATAAATGCGAGTACACTTGTGTTTGCAGTCGGAGAAGCGTGGCAGCACGAATGGCCGACCACGGACTTCGAAACCACCTCGGTCGATCTTGGCGATATCTTTTCGGGCGGACCGCCCAAGGACGGCATCCCGTCCATTGACGACCCCAGCTTCGTAGCGGTCGGCAAGGCCGATCTGCCCGACCGCGAACCAGTCATCGGCTTCGCCGTGGGCGACGACATTCGCGCCTATCCCCTGCGTATCCTCATGTGGCACGAGATCGTCAACGACGTGGTTGGCGGCGTGCCGGTGGCGGTGACGTTCTGCCCCCTGTGCAACGCCGCCATGGTGTTCGACCGCCGCGTCGAAGGTCAGGTGCTGGAGTTCGGCACCACGGGAAAGCTGCGCTATTCGGATCTGATCATGTACGACCGTCAGACCGAAAGCTGGTGGCAGCAGTTTCTCGGCGAGGCCATCGTCGGCGTTATGACCGGTACCCGCCTGAAACACCTGCCGGCGCGTATCGAATCCTTTGCCAAATTTCGCCAGCGCGCCCCTAACGGCCAGGTTCTATCCCCGGGGTTCTCGTTGCTGCGCAGCTACGGCAACAATCCCTACGAGGACTACGACAGTCTGACCATGCCATGGCTATACCGCGGCGACCTGCCCGACAACATTCCGCCCCTGGCCCGCGTCGTCACCGTTGACGGCGAGGCCTGGAGCCTGACCCTGCTGCGCGACAGGGGCACCATTACCAAGGGCGACATGGTGATGACCTGGACCGCCGGTCAGGCCTCGGCCCTCGACACCGCGACCATCGCCAAGGGCGCCGATGTGGGCAATGTGGTGGTGCAACGCAAACTGGCCGACGGGTCCCTGGTCGACATCGCTTATGGCGTCGACTTCGCCTTCGCCTTCCACGCCTTCAATCCGGACACGCCGATCCACACCGAGATGCCATGAGATGAAACCAACCAAGACAAAAAAATTTGACGATCGAACGCCACTCGGAATCGGCCGTTCGGGTCGACGATTACGCCGAGGCGGTGCCGACCGACGCACTATTCGGCATTGGCCAGGTGATCCGACACAAACTGTTCGGCTACCGTGGCGTCGTGGCTAGTATCGACCCACGGTTCCAGGGCACCGACGAATGGTACAACGTGACGGCTCGTTCCCGCCCACCGAAGAACGAACCCTGGTACCACGTGTTGGTCGATGAATCGGAACACAGCACCTATGTCGCTGAATGCAACATGGAGGCCGACCCGAGCGGCGAGCCCATCCGCAACGCCTCGGTCAACCGGCAGTTCACAGAATTTCGTGACGGCAAATATGTCGTCATTCGCGCCGTGAACTGACAAGAGCGTATTCCGACCTTACGGAGCCATTTGACCGCGTCCCCTTAATCCGTGGTTAGGCGCGCGCCGCATGACGATGTGGCGCATCGGCAAAGGTGTGCAACGCGGCTACGGTTTAAGGGGGCGCGGCCTTCGGTGGGGCATATGGCTCCGTAAGGTCGGAATACGCTCTAGCCCTATTGCATCATCATGCCGATGATGGCCTGCAGTTTCATCATGATGCCGTCGATATCAATGATGTCGGCAACCGGCTGTTGCGACAATTCGACGACGCCGGCCAAATCGGTGTCGGCGAACAACTCGACCTGACTGAGCAGGCCATCGTTGTCGTAGTCATAGCTTTCCAACACTGGCTTGGCGCCAATCGGTGAAATCAGAATGGCGATCACATGGATGCCGAGCTTGGTCTCCAGGTCCACCGCCCGGCCTTCGGCCTTGGCCTGTTCCACGGTGCTCCACTTGGTGAACAGCCGCATGCCCCGGGCGATCTCGGACAGGGATATGAGGCCCTCGCCGCTGACATCCATGAACGACCAGAAATAGTCGACGCAATCGGCCACCGCGTCCACTGTCGGGGTCAATGTTGACTCGTCGCCGCCGGTCTCGACCGATGCATAAACGCCACCACAGCGCGCCCGGGATTCCCGGACCGCCGCCACAAGCAGGGCGACGTCTGAGTCAAAGAGAAATTCCTCCAACGCCGCTTCGCTGGCTTCAGGCGTACCGGCCGCCTCACCCGAGGCTTCATCGACGCCCTCCGCAGTACAGCGAAACAGTACTTCGAAGAACGGATCGTCCGCGTTCGTGTCGCCGCCGGTCTCGGTCCATCTCGTCTTCAGGCTGTCAGAAAAGAACAGCAAGCCGCGGTCATCGAAGGCGAAATTGGTCTCCGACGTCCAGGTGCCCGAGTGATAGCCATAGACTTCAAGCAGGGTGTCGCCCTTGATCTCGTAGATGCCGTAATCGAACTCTGGATCCATGATCGCTTCGCCGGCATCATCGATTTCGACCAACCAGATGCGCCCGTCGTCGGTATATTCCACATAACCCGTACCGCAACCCTGAACCCAGCCCCAGCGGCCGGCCAGGGTATCCACGTCGGAACGGGTCGCGACCTGGAGCGGCGACACGCTGTCCGCGGTACCTGCCGGGCATCGCGTCCAGCTTTCCTCGAAACCGTCGACCGGCTTGACCTCGTTGCTCAGGTTATCGATCCAGATGAGATCGATGAATGTCACATCCATCTGGTTCGGGCTGGAAAAAGAAATTTGTTCCTTGGTCTGGATACGGACGCTGCCGTCGAGTTTTTCCTCGCTGGTGAACAGCTGGTCGCCGTCGAGCCGATAGGTGCCGTTACCCCACACCGGATCGTTGATCCAGGTACCGTGATCACGCCGGTAAACCTGATGGAAGCCGCCATCGGCGGTGTATTCGAGATAGCCGCTACGGCACGCATCGTCGAACAGATCCCAGGCGCCAATCAGTTGGCTCTGTTGAGCCAGCGCCGGCGACGCAGCAAAAAGAATGAACCCGGCAAGGGCCATGAACTTGCGCATGAACGATCTCCTGCATCGGTGACGCCGACAACATCGGCTCGATCAGCATAGTACGATAAATCAATAACCTAAGCTTAACCCGATGTGAGCGCCGTGATCCAATCGGGCAGAGATGCGATCGACGGCAGTCGCGCATCGGGCGTCACCGATGGGTGCTTGAGATCGCGCCGGCTGAATTTGCCGGTCTCGACCTGCACCGCTGGTAGGCCGGCGTGCTGGGCGCCGCCGATATCGGCCTCGATATCGTCACCCACCATGATCACCTGGGTCGGGTCAAGCGCCAGGGAATCGAGCGCCATACGGAAAAACGCCGGCGACGGCTTACCCATGATGTCGGCCTCGGCGCCAGCGCCATATTCCAGCGCCGCGACGAAAGGACCGACATCGAGGGAAAGCCCTTTAGGGCGCCGGCAAAAGCGGTTCTGGTGAAGCGCCACCAGGCGGGCGCCATCCTGCGCCATTTGGAACAGGCCGTTGACCCGCTGCCAGGTGAAACCGGTGTAGAGTTCGCCGATAATCACCGCATCAGGTCTGTCGTCGACTAGGGTGAAATCGGCGAAGTCATCGGCGAGACCTGGCGGCGCCGCCAGATGGATGCGCTCGACGCCTATGTGTTTGAGGAATCGTCCCGCGGCCAGGGCCGGTAAAAAGATGTCATCGAGCGTGGCGTCGATGCCCAAGGCCACCAGTCGGGCGTACACGTCGCGCCGGGGTCGGGTCGTGGTGTTGGTAAGGAACCGCAGACCAAGCCCGGCCTTACGCAGAACCACCACGGCGTCAGCCGCGCCGTTGATCGGCTCGCCGTCCTGATACAGCACGCCTTCAAGATCAAGCAGAACGCCACACACCGCCATGACAACCTCATGGACTTTAGTCTGTCGAATAATAGCCCGGTACGGCCTCTCCGACAACTCGGGCAGGCGGCCGGGCGCGAAGCCGGTTGCGGTGTTCGACGCTGCTGCGTTAGCCTCGTGGAAGACATCTTAAGCGAGATAAATCCGTGCGCCTTCACAACGCCAACGCCAATCGATTCAGCTTCCGTTGGGATGGCCGACAGATCGAAGCGCGTGAGGGCGACAGCATTGCGGCAGCGCTCTACGCGGCCGGCCACCGGGTGCTGGCCCGGTCACGCAAGTTCCACCGCCCGCGCGGATTGTCCGGCTCATTCGTCGCCGGCGTTCTGGGCCGGGTTGACGGCTGGCCCCATCAGCGGCTCGACGCCGTAGCGGCGCTGCCGGGCATGGACGTTCGCTCGCAGAATGCCTGGCCAAGCGCCAATTTCGATCTGTTGGCGGCGACCCGGTTGGTGCCCCGCGCCTGGCTCCGTGGCGGCTTCGAGCACCCGAACTTTCTGCCCAGCGGCACCCTTCGTTTCGCCTTGTGGGAGAAATTGTTGCGCCAAGTCGCGGGTGTGGCCGGTGCGCCCGACCGCGCGGTGTACGGCGCCCCCATCCCCGGCCGCCGCATGGCTGCCGATGTGGTGGTTGTCGGTGGTGGACCGGCAGGCCGCGACGAAGCCGCCCGCGCCGCCGCCATGGATCAATCGGTGGTGTTGATCTCGCGCGGCGACCCGCCCGGCGCCCTGGGCCGCGCCGGTGGTCGCGACCTGACACCCATCGCCGAGGGTGTCGAGGTGCTGGCCGGCCATGAATGCTTCGCCCTTTATCGCGATGGCGCCATGGTTTGCTGCGCCCCTCGCGACGGTACCGGCGGTGCTGTTGTCATTGATGCCGGGCGACTGGTACTGGCCCTTGGCCGGCGCTCGTTCCCGCCGCTGGTGCCGGGCGCCGACCTGCCCGGGGTCATGGACGTTCACGCCGCCGTCGCCCTGGCCCACGACTATGGTGTTGCCCCCGGCCGCCAGGTCGCGGTGCTCGGCCTCGCCGCCGAAGCGACCGCCAGCCACCTGGCAACGCTCGGCGTTACAGTGGTTCATCGCGGGCCGCTGGAGGAACTGCGGGCCATTGCCGGTATATCGGAAGTCAGCGGCATTCACCTGGACCACCTGGTCGGTTGCGACGCGGTGGTCCACGCCGGCCCCTGGCGCACCGATCCGGTGCTGCCGTTCCAGGCCGGCGCGGAAGGCGTCTATCGGGTGTTGAGCAATGGCCCCGGCAGCAACGTCACCATGGCCGGCGACGCGGGGCTAGCACCGGACCCGGTATCCCTCGGCGCCGGCCTCAACCGCCGCGCCCTGGTCTGCCCCTGCATGGACGTCACCGTCGCCGAGGTCCTCGACCTGGTGGCCCAGGGCATCGACCACGTGGAAGAAATCAAGCGTTTGACCGCCTGCGGCATGGGACCATGCCAGGGGGTGCCGTGCTGGGACCAGCTGGCGGCGACCCTGGCCGCCACCTCCGGTCGGCCGGTCGCGAGCTTCGGCAACCCGACCTACCGGCCGCCGCGCGCCGGTCTGACCCTGGCCCAGGCGGCGGGCCTCCATGGCCTGGTGGGCTCATGAGCCCGACCACCACTGTTCGGGCCGACGTGGTCATTGTCGGCGGCGGCATTGCCGGACTCATGTGCGCCTTCCACCTGACCGAGTTCGGCGTCCGCGATATCGTCGTCCTCGACGCCGGCTATCCCCAGGGTGGCGCGTCGGGCCGCAACGGCACCTTGGTGCGCGGCGGTTTTTCATCGCCCGAATGGTCCAGCCTGTTCGGCCATTCCCTGAAGCGTTGGCAGGGTTTCTCCCGCGACATCGGCCACAACGTCATGTTTACCGAGCGCGGCTACGCGGTCATCGCCGAGTCAGACCGCACCGTGGCGGTCTGTGATGAAGCCCTGGAATCTCACCGCCAGGCCGGCGTGCGCTCAAAGGCGCTGGATAATGTCGGCGTGCGCCGCATCCTGCCAAACATTGCTCACGATCGGGTCCGCGCCTGCGTCTATTTCGACGACGGCGGCACCGCGCCCCATCATGCGGTGATGAAGGGGCTGATCGCGGTGTGCATGAAGCGCGGCATCGTCCTGCGCTACCACACCCCGGTTACCGGCATCGAGCGCAGCAACGGCCGCGCGACCGGGGTTCTGGTCGGTGAACAGCGTATCGAGGCCAACGCCGTGGTGCTGGCCGGCGGCGGCCATAATCTGGACCTGGCGGCCATGGCTGGGGTCGAGCTCGACGGCGTCTCCCAGCGTATCCAGGCCATTGCCACCGAACCCCTGCGCCCGATCATCGACCCGGCCATGGCATTGATCGACCGCGCCACCTACCTACACCAGACTGCGCGCGGCGAGATCATGGGCGGCACCGAGATCAGCGAGCCCCATGTCCAGAACGTGGTTTCGACCCTGCCGGTGATGGCCGCCACCGCCCATCATTTCGTCGAGATGTTTCCAGCCCTGGCCAGTGTCCGTATCTTGCGCCAGTGGTCGGGCGTCATTCATGTCTCAACGGATTGTGGACCGTTGCTCGGCGCCCACCCCGACCTTAACGGTCTGTGGTTGAGCGCCGGCTGGCTCTATGGTATTGCCGGCGCACCGGCGGGCGGCGAGTTCCTCGCCAAGGCCATCGCCACTGGCGAAATCGACGACCGCATGGCGCCTTTCGCCGTCGACCGTCAGCGTCGGGGCAAAGGAATCGTCGAGAAGTCCCTTGTCATACCCGATTAGACGGGCTACTTCGCGCGTAACACCATTCACTAAGATTTCAAGCCATTCACCAAAATTCCGGGGAAAACACCATGGACATACCTTATCTGCTGTTTCTCGGCGACGCTCGCGACGACCTCGCCGCCAAGGGGTGCCGCGGCGTCCTCGACTGGCGCCCCGATGACTGTCTCGGGCAGATCAGGCTCGACGGCTGCAAGGCCGATCTTGGCATCGCCGATATGACCATCGCCGAGGCCGCCGAGGCCGGCGCCAAGACCATGATCGTCGGGGTCGCCAATGCCGGTGGCTACATTCCGGAAGACTGGGTCGAAACTATCGTCGCCGCGCTCGACGCCGGCATGGACGTAGCCGCCGGAATGCATTCCCGTTTGGCCGGCATCGAGCCCATCGCAGAGGCCGCCGAACACAACCGCCGTCGGCTGTTCGACGTCCGTCACCCGACCCAGGATTTCGCCGTCGGCAAGGGCGCCAAACGTAGCGGCAAGCGCCTGCTGGCGGTCGGCACCGATTGCTCCTGCGGCAAGATGTACACAACCCTCGCCCTGGAGCGCGAGATGAAGGCCCAGGGCATGAACGCCGACTTCCGCGCCACCGGGCAAAGCGGCATCTTCATCGCCGGTGACGGCGTCGCGGTCGATGCGGTGGTCGCCGATTTCATCTCCGGCTGCATCGAATGGCTGACCCCGGACAACGACGGCGACCATTGGGATGTTATCGAGGGCCAGGGATCACTGTTCCACCCGTCCTTTGCCGGCGTCAGTATCGGCTTGATTCACGGCGCCCAGCCCGATGCCCTGGTGCTGTGCCACGAGCCGACACGCCAGTCCATGCGCGGCCTGCCCAATCAGCCGTTGCCCGGTTTTGCCGAATGCATGGAAGCCAACCTGGCCGCCGCCCGGCTGACCAACCCGAATGTTCGCTTCGTTGGCGCCAGCGTCGATACATCGCGTCTGCAAGTAGACGAACGCGCGCCCTTCCTCGCCGCCATGGAGGACGAGGTCGGCCTGCCCTGCGTCGATCCCATGACCACCGGCGTCGGGCGTATCGTCGATAACCTGAAATGACCCGGCGCAGTCTCAAAGTCGCGGCGGAAACCTGGCCCATCGCCGGCACCTTCCGGATATCCCGGGGCGCCCGCACGGAGGCCCAGGTAGTAGTGGTCGAAATCACCGAAGACGACGCGGTGGGCCGCGCCGAATGTGTGCCCTATCCTCGCTACGGCGAATCCATCGCCGACACCATCGAGCAGATTTTCGCCATGGAAGGCGCCATTGGCGATGGCCTTGCCCGTGATGCGCTGCAAAGCGCTCTGCCTCCCGGCGCGGCGCGCAATGCATTGGACTGCGCCTTGTGGGACTTGATCGCCAAGCGTGACAATACCACGGCTTGGCGTCTCGCCGGCCTGGCTCTACCGGGGCCCTTGACCACCGCCTATACCCTCAGCCTCGATACACCCGAGGCCATGGGCGCATCGGCGGCGGCCAATGCCCACCGCCCCCTACTCAAGGTCAAGCTCGATGGCGATGGGGTGATCGAACGGGTCCGGGTGATCCATAAGAATGCGCCTCAATCAAGCATCATCGTCGATGCTAACGAGGCCTGGACCCCCGAACTGCTGGCCGAGGTGGCGCCACAGCTTGGCGCCCTGGGAGTCGAAATAATTGAGCAGCCGCTCCATGCGGATGCCGACGACGCCCTCGACGGCATGGCGCGCCCGGTGCCGCTGTGCGCCGACGAGTCCTGCCACGACAGCGCCACGGTCCCCGGCCTGGTGGGGCGCTATGACCTGGTCAATATCAAGCTGGAGAAGACCGGCGGTCTGACCGAGGCCCTCAAGCTTGCCAAGGCCGCCGAAGCAGCCGGCTTCGGCATCATGGTCGGCTGCATGATCGGCACCTCGTTGAGCATGGCGCCGGCGACCCTGGTCGCCAGCCGCGCCCGTTTCGTCGATCTCGACGGGCCGCTGCTCCTGGCGCGCGACCGCGATCCTGGCATTGCTTTCGAGGGCAGCATCATGTCGCCGCCGCCCGCCGCCCTGTGGGGATAAACAAAAAATCCGCTATAGTCCGAACAATTTCACGGTGGTTGGGGAGTGGGGGTTTTCATGACGTTGAGATTTCCTGGATACGCGGCGGCGCTTCTGGTCGCCGCTTTGATTTTGGCCGGCTCCAACGCCCGGGCCGGCGTCAACGACCGCGGTTTCTACATAGGCATTCGCGCCCTGCCGGCGGTCTCGGATGCCGGCGACGAGACCATTACCGGCGGTTCCGGCGGCACCTTCAAGCAGAATGGCGACGACCCTGAATTCACCATCGGCGCCGGCATCATGATTGGTTATCACTGGCGCCGTGGCGACATGCCGGTGCGCGTCGAGATCGAGTATGCCCATCGCCTGCAGCTTGACTACGACGCCGAGAACAGCGGCCCGCCAAGGGTCGGCTACAAGGGCGACGTGGCCAGCGACAGCCTCATGTTCAACGCCTTTCTGGATTTCGCCACCGATACGCCATGGCGTCCCTATGTCGGTGTCGGCATCGGCTGGGCGCGAAACCAAGCCGATGTCCTGCGCACCGATCTGGTCAGCGGTGTCCGAACGACCCGCGATGAGACCGTGGACAACCTTGCTTACAGTCTGCAGACGGGAGTCCGGGTGGCAATATCGGATTCCTGGGTCGGCGAATTGGGATACCGTTTCATGAATCTCGGCGAGATCGAATCAGGCACCTTCGGCACCGGCGACACCATCACCGCCGATCACTACTCTCACGATATCGTGTTCGGCCTAGCCTACATGTTTTAGGTATTCTTGGAACCGCCATGGCTAAATCAAAATCCAAGCGGCGGAAGAAGAAGGATAAACCGGAGCAGGCCCCGGCTTTTGCTCATTTGCGTCTGATTGGCGCCGCCTGCTTTATCGTCGTCGCCGCCGCCAGCGGCTGGTGGTGGCAAGGCCAGAGCGAACAGGAAAGCGCCTTCGAGGAGCAGGCCCGGCGCGGCCGGGCGGTACTGGACCGGGTCGTGGTCCACGACAACGAGGGGCGCGGCCATCTGGGGCTTGGCGAAAGCGTGAGTTACCAGAGTGATCCGCCGACCTCGGGAATCCACAACGCCAACTGGATCGACCCAGGCGTCTACACCCGCCTGCAACCGCGCGAGAAGTTGGTCCACTCCCTCGAACACGGCATGGTCGTGGTCTACTACGATGCGCCGACCCTGGCGGTGGCGGAGACCCTGGATCGCTGGGCCGGCCTGTTCGGCGCCCCCTGGAGCGGCTTGGTGGTGGCCCCCAGGCCCGGCCTTGGCGAGTCCATTATCCTCTCCTCCTGGCGCCGGACATTGACCCTCGATCCGTTCGATGACGATGCGGCCGCCGCCTTCATCGACGCCTACCGGGGCCGCGGCCCCGAGCACCCGGTGCGCTAACATGGGTTTCTACAGCCGCTTCATATTGCCCACCATCATCGACGTGGTGATGGATGACAAGCAGGCCGCCGAGTACCGCGCCCGTGTGGTGCCCGAGGCGACGGACCGGGTGCTGGAGATCGGTATGGGGTCGGGCCATAACCTACCGTTCTACGGCGACGGCGTGACGTCGGTGGTCGGCCTCGAGCCGTCGGCTGAGCTCATGGCCATGGCGCAAAAGCGCGCCGCCGACAAAGCATTGGATATTGAATTCGTCGGCCAGCCCGCCGAGGCCATGCCGTTCGAGAACGCCAGTTTCGATACGGTGCTGACCACCTGGACCCTGTGCTCGATTGACGGCTACGACGCCGTCCTGGCCGAAATGCGCCGGGTACTGAAGCCTGCCGGACGCATAGGGACCCGGCTCATAGAAGCGCGAGTTCACGCCCTCCTGGTTCTTTTCGATGATCAGCTTGTCCTCGATGGTGGTGACGTCCCACAGCCATTTCATGCGGTCGACGTCGTAGTCCTTACCTTCCTCCGCATCGTCGCGCACCAGCCAAATGATCTCGCAGTCGGTGGTCTGCACGTCGATGGGTGTGAAGCGGTAGACCACCCCGTGGTCGCTGTAGAACAGGAAGTAGCTTAACATGCCGAGTTGAAGGTCCGAGGCGCCGCCGTCGAAGCTCTTCATGGTGCCCATGAGCGGCGCCACCGGCTCACCGCTCTCGCTGCCGGTGAGATAGCCCTTGTACAGCGGATAACGGTCATAGCTGTAGGCCAGGCCGGCGCTGTCCTTGAGGCCGCCGTAGCAGGTCACGTCCTCGACCGAGACCCCGGCGTCGGCGGATCTGGGGCGCATTTTCTCCATCAGCTTGCTGACCCGGGCCCAGGGTTTTTCGATGCTGTGGGATAGCGAGAACTCGGGATGGGACGGGGCGCAGTGATAGCACTCGCGGTAGTTCTCCACCGCCAGCTTCCAGTTGCCGTCAATGCGATAGGTTTCGCTGTAGGCGACCTTGGTGCGCTCCAATTGGAACGGCGCCAGCTTGTCGTCGAGTTCCCGGTGGGCGTCGGCGGGAGAGGCCGGCTCATGGGCAAAATTAATCAGAATCATGCCGTGGAAGACGTGGACATGGATTTGCTTGAGCCCGTTGCTCGACTTGTCGAAATCCTTGGGCATCTGGCGGGCCGAGGCCAGTTCGCCGTCGAGGCCATAGGTCCAGCCATGGTAGGGACAGGAGAACCATTTGGTGTTGCCACCGGTATCGAAACACACCCGCGAGCCGCGATGGCGGCAGACATTAACCAGGGCACGAACTTCGCCGTCGTCGCCGCGCACGATGATGACCGACTCACCGGCGATCTCGAACACGAAGTAGTCACCGGCTTCGGCGATCCGGCTGGCCTGGCCGACGTAGAGCCACTCGTTCATGAAGATGCGCTCGACGTCATGGGCGTAGACATCCGGATCAGCATAGAACGCCTGGTTAAGCGCATAGCCCGCCGGCTGCTCGGCGAGTAGCCGGGAAATAAGGCCTTTGGATTTCGTCACATTTGCCGCACTGGTCATGGTCATCCCCACGGGGACGAGCCAGCACATGGGAAATTTTCCGGAAGCGCTGACCTTCCCGACTTATTGGTTACATCTCTAGGGGATCACCTGCCCGCCACCGCCTTACCGAGACGACCGTGATCGCTGGGACAATTCTACCAGCGGCCAAATTGGCGGGCAAGCCGCCGCCTTACTGAGCCGTTTGATCGCTCAATGGGCAGCGGCGTGGTGGAGCATTCCGCGTTTTTCGAAGAACCGCTGGTGATCCTCCTCGGCCCGGTAGAACGGCCCGGCCGCGACGATTTCCGTAACCACGGGATCGCGGAACGCGCCGGAGGCGTCGAGCCGCGCCAGAGAGGCTCGGGCCAGGGCCTCCTGGTCGGCGTCGTGGACAAAGATGGCCGAGCGGTACTGCGAGCCCACGTCGGGCCCCTGGCGATTGTAAGTCGTCGGGTCGTGCATGGCCCAGAACGCTTCCAGCAGCGCGTCGTAGGACACCACCTCGGGATCGTACTCGACCTCGACCGCCTCGGCGTGGCCGGTCTGGCCGGAACAGACATCGCGGTAGCCGGGATTGTCCGTGGTACCGCCGGTGTAGCCCACCGGGGCATCGATAACCCCGGCCAGGCTCCGGAATTTTACTTCCGGGGCCCAGAAACACCCCGCCGCGAATGTCGCCTTTGCCATTTTTTGGCCCTCGTTTGTTGTTCTCCCCTATCCAGCTAGGGCGCTGACTTCAGTCAGACCACCTTCAGGGTTCGGGGCAGGTTCGACATCACCTCGAGGCCGTTCCCGTTCACCTCGAAGGTCTCGATATAGGCAGCGCCGCTGCCGCCGGGCCAGTCCTTCCAGACGTCGAACTGGTTCTCGTAGTTGAAGAACATGCCAGGCTCCAGTTTCCGGTCCTGCATACCGAAGCGGGTGGTGAGCCAGTGGTTGTTGCACCAGTCCGGTGGCAGGGCGACGCCCTGACAGTAGCCACCGGCCCACCACACGTACTCACGAAGACCGGCATCGTCGAGGTAAGCCTGGCCGATGGCGTCGACCTCGCTCAAGCGGTCGCCGAGCTTGGACCCGGCGACAATGGCGTCGATGCAGCCGGCCGCCTTGTTCATCAGATCGGTCCAACGCTCGTCGGGCTCGCCGATCGAGAAGGTGCGGTTGACGTTGACGTGGTAGCGGTCCAGGACGCCGCAGAAATCGACGAACACGATATCGCCCTGTTTGAACGCCCGGTTCTGGGCCGGGCTGTGGTGGGTGCCGGCGCGGGGTCCGCCGCCGATCATCGTACGAATACCGGGATAACCACCGCCGGCCCCCATCATGGTCCCCATGATGACGCCTTCGAGCTGGGTTTCCGTGAGACCCGGGCGAATGGCATCGCGGGCCGCCGCCATGGCCTCGTCGCCAATGGCCGAAGCCTTCCTCATGTGGGCAATTTCCAGGGGTGACTTGACCATCCGGATTTCGTCGAGCATGCGCCACTCATCGGAGATCGAGGCGCCGCCGGCTTCCAGCTTGCCGACCAGTTCGTCCATGACCGAGGCGGCGGGCGCATAACCGCGCCGCTCGAGGCCGATGCGACCGCCGCCGAGGCCGCGCCGGGTGACCTCGTCGACGATAATCTGGATGGCCTCGCTGGCCTCGCCCGAGACCGCGGCGGCGTCGAGCCAGATGCATTCGTCGATCGAGAGGGTGGTCGAGACGATGGTGGTGTGGGCGACGCTGTCGAAGAATGTAGCCTCGCCGGTATCGGCGCGCAGCAACACGCCGGTAAGGTTCTCCAGGTGATACCAGATCATGTCGTAGCCGGTGAGCCAGGTGATGTTGGCCGGCGTGGTGATGTAGATGGCGTCGAGACCGGCGTCCTGCAGCGCCTTGGCCACCTTGGCGCGGCGCTCGGCATATTCCTCGAGAGGGAAAGCCTGGGGCCAGTCGACTTGGTCTTTGAGATAGGTTTGCATGATCCGTATTCCCTCTGGTTACTTGTTAAAGCTAGTTGAGCGGCACGCCCTCGATGGTAATGCGATGCATCAGGCGGCGTTGCCCTTGATAGTCGTTGAGCGCCCGGTGCCAGGTCGAGCGGTTGTCCCAGAACGCGACCGAACCCGGTCGCCACTGGAAACGGCAGGTATGCTCCGGCCGACTACCCTGCTCATAGAGATAGGCCAGCAGCGGCGCTGATTCCTCGGCTGTCCAGCCGTCGAAGCGCACCGTGAAATCGTGATTGACGAACAGCGCCTTTCGCCCGGTCTCCGGGTGGCGGATGACCACCGGATGAAGCGAATCCTGGGTCGCCAGTTCCGGGTTGCCTAAACGCTCGTCATAGTCTCCATCATCCACCGGTGATGTTTCACCGAAGGCGTGGCGGCTCGAATGCCAGGCCTTGAGACACTCGAGCGTCTGCTTGAGGCCGCCTGACAGGGAGTCGTAGGCGGCGTACATGCTGGCAAACATGGTGTCGCCGCCGGTCTTCGGTATGTCGATGCCATAGAGGATCGAGCCCATGGCCGGCGCCGTGTCGTATGAATGATCGGCATGCCAATCGACGCCGATGTTGTCCTGCTGGTCGGCTTCCTTGCGCACCTCGGCAATCATCGGATAGTCATCGACGGCGGCAAAGAACCGGTTGACGTTGATCTCGCCCCAACGTTCGGCGAAGGCGATGTGTTGCTCGGGGGTCAGTTCCTGGTCGCGGAAGAAGACCACGCCATAGTGATGGAAGGCGCGACGGATTTCATGGAACTGTGCCTCGTCGGGGCCACTGGCGAGATCGACGCCGTCAATCTCGGCGCCAACGGCCGGCGCCACCGGCCGTACCGCGATCGTCTTATAGGTCTCGGACATCAATCGTCTGGTTCCTCCTGCATTCAGGCTACCAACAAATCTGTTCGCGAGCGAGTCGGCGCTTTACCCGCCGTCCCAGGTTTCGAAGGCGGCGGGGAAGACCTCGGCGATGGGTTCGCTTTCCGGCCAATACTCGGCGAAGCGATCCCACGCCCGGTCGGTGGATTGGCGAACGTCTTCGAGCAGCGCGTCCTCGTCCCAGCCGATGAGGTTGCCGTCCTCGATCAATACCCGGCCCTGGACCATGACATGCTTGACCACTTCGCCGTCGCAGCACTGGATCAAGGTCTTGATGGGGTCGAGGAACGGCCCGGTGCGCAGGCGGTGAAAATCGCAGATCACCACGTCGGCCTGGGCCCCGGCCGCGAGACGCCCGAGGTCCGGGCGGTTGAGGGCGCGCGCCGCCGACAAGGTAACTGCATTGAAGATATCCCGTGTCGAGGCGTGCTCCTGATTGTGCTCGGCGACCTTGCCCATGAGGCCGACGAACTTGAGCTCGCCGAGGATGTCCTGGGGATAGCTGTCGGTGCCGATGGAAACATTGACGCCGGCGTCGTGATAGCGCTGGAAGGATTCGAGGAACAACCCGCGCCGGGCGAAGACCAGTGGGCAATGGGCGACCGTGGCGCCGGTCTCCGCCAGCTTGGCTAGGTCGTCGCCGTAGGGGAATGCGATCTGACTGTGGCCGGCAGTGTACAGAGTGTGGCCGAGCACCACTTCCGGGCCGAGAAAACCGAGATCGTAGAGCATGGAAACCGGCGTGCGTCCGGTCTCACGGATCGAATCCTGGACCTCGACGATGGACTCGGCGCAATGGGTGGTGATGCCGACGCCGAGTTCCCTGGCTGCCTCCTTGGTGCGGCGCAGCAGGTCGTGGGTGGCGGTGTGGTACTCCAGGGGGACCAGGATGCCGCGAATACGGCCATCGAACGCCCCGTCGAAGTTTCTGATGTACTCGACCGCCCTCTCGAGACCGCGCAGTCCCGCCTCCTCGTCCCACTGCATGCGATGGCGCCCGCCCTGATCGAAGTAGTGGTGGGCCGAGGAAAAGCCCGGCGAGGTGTAGAGGCGAATACCAAGCTCGCCGGCGGTCTGCGCCATGGGGCCCATGCCGTCGTCCATGGAGCCGCCGCCAAGCTCGGCGCCCATATCGACCACGGTAGTGGCGCCGCATTTCAGAATCGAGGCGAGACTGAAGCGAATGCCGGCCTCGGGCTTCTCGTAGTCGTGAATGGTCGGGCCGTTGGCTCCCTTGGTGGTGCAGTAATTGAGAAAGCCGGAGCGAAACAGGTCGCGGCGACCGCCGTCGAACACCATACGGTCACCGGCGTGGGCGCCCACGTGACTATGGGTGTTGATGAGGCCCGGTATGACCAAGTCCTGGCGGGCATCGATTTCGCGGCCGGCATCGCCCTGCCAGTCCTGGCCCACATATTCGATCACATCGCCGCGGACGACGACCACGCCGTCCCTGATGATGCGATGGCTCTCGCCGTCAAATCCGACGATCCAACCGCCCCTGATCATCGTCACTTCACTGGCCAACATCATTCCCTCTCCCTGGCAAGATATTCATCTGATTACGAGTGCACCCAAACCCGTCGCCATGCAAGCGCCTGCGGCGCCTGATGGAGGGAATATTGCCTAAGACACCAATTCCGGTCACCATGAACGGTGCCGGGGGCGTTCAATCTGGGGAGCCCGGAATAATGCTGTTTCGTCAACTTTTTGATCCGCAGTCCGCGACCTATACCTATCTGCTTGCCGACCTGGCGACCCGCGAAACGGTGCTCATCGATTCGGTCTATGAGCAGGTTCGGCGCGACGCGGCGTTGATCGCCGAGTTCGACCTCAAACTGCTCTACACCCTGGAAACCCATGTTCACGCCGACCACGTAACCGGCGCCTGGATGATGCACCACCGGCTCGGCAGCGAAATCGCCCTGTCGGTGCACGGCGGCGCGGACGGCGCCAACCGCCTGTTGGACCACGGCGACAAGATCAACTTCGGCAGCCGATACCTGACCGTGCGGGCGACCCCAGGCCATACGGCTGGCTGCGTGACCTTTGTCCTCGACACCGAGGACATGGCCTTCACCGGCAACTGCCTGTTGATCCGCGGCTGCGGCCGGACCGACTTCCAGGGCGGCGATGCAGGCCAGATGTATCGCGCCATTCATACTCAGATATTCACCCTGCCCGGCGATTGCCAGCTCTATCCCGGCCATGACTACCGGGGATTGATGGTCACCAGCGTCGATGAGGAAAAGCAGTTCAATCCGCGTCTCGGCGGCCAGCTCAGTGAAAGCGACTTCACCGGCTACATGGACAACCTGGTCCTGGCCCATCCCAAACAGATGGACGTGGCGGTACCGGCCAATCTGAAATGTGGCCGGCCCGACGACAGTGACGTTCCCGAGGACGAACCGACCTGGGCGTCCCTGAACTTCACCTTCGCCGGCATCTGGGAGATGCAGCCGCAATGGCTTGAGGAGAACTTGGGCGCGGCGCAAATCCTCGACGTCCGCGAGACCGACGAGTTCGACGGTCCCCTGGGCCGCATTCCCGGCGCCGTACTGATCCCGTTGGGCAGCCTTGCGGAGCGTGCCGGTGAACTGGCCCAGGACCGGCCTATTGTCGCTGTCTGTCGCGCCGGCGGTCGTTCGGCCATGGCGACTAATATTCTACGGAAAGCCGGTTTCGACGATGTCGCCAACCTGGCCGGCGGCATGCTGCGCTGGCGGGCTCAAGGCTGCCCGGTAGACGGTGGGCGTGACTAGAGGACCCGGAACACCCAGCAGCGATGGCGGATCTGCGGCTCGGAACTAATCGAGGCGAATGGTGGGCAGCTTTCAACCAATTCCCACGCGCCGCTGTCCGTCAGTTCATCGTGCTTCGGTGGAAAATCGGCAGGCATCTCGTCGCCGCGTAGCGTATAGAGGATAAGCCCCTGGGGTTTGGTGATGCGGACCATTTCATCCAACGAATTGGCCGGCGCATGGTTGGGCGTAAAGACGCCGCAGGCAACAACGGCGTCGTAGGTATCGTCGGGATAGTTCAGGGGTTTGCCGAGTTCCATGACCCGGCAGTCCCTGTAGATGCCCTTGCCACGGGCGCGGTCCAGCATGCCCGGCGACAGGTCGTTGGCATCCATTTTGGAAAACCCGAGCTTGGCCAGTTCGTCTCCCAGCATGCCGGTTCCCGCGCCGGCATCGAGAACGGCGGCGTCGGACGCCACATACCGTCCGACCACGGCTGCCAGCTCAATATGCCCGGTCCAGCCCACGTCCTGGCTCATAGCCTCGTCGTAGACATCCGCCGACTCATCGTAGCGTTCGACCAGTTCCTGCTGATCCTTGGCGAAGTAAAACGTCTTTGGATCAGCCTTTTGAAGCGACGGGCGAATGGCCATGATTCCCTGATTTCCTGTCTGTCGTTGTTAATAGCTTATACCAAGGACCGAAACCGGCTGGCAAATCTCGCCTTAAGGCCTATAGAATTGGCGGCGACTTCTGCTGGCACCTCCGACCAAATCCGAAAGATGAGCACCGATGATTTACCTTTCGGCTGATATAGGCGGCACTTTCACCGACCTCGTGTTAATCGACGGCGACACCGGCGAGACCCATCTGGACAAGGTGCCGTCGACGCCAGGCACGGCGGATGCGGTGATTCAGGGTATCGACAGGATCACCCGAGCGGCGAATATAGCGCCGACCGACGTGGATATATTCGTCCACGGCTTTACGGTTGGCACCAATGCCTTCCTCACCCGTTCGGGCGCCCGCATCGTCATGGCGGTGTCCGCCGGCATGCGGGATGTTCTTGAGATTGGCGACCAGATGCGGCCGCACCTCTATCACCTGCAACAGAGCCAACCGGCCCCGGTGGTACCGCGTTCGCAGATTGTCGAGACCGACGAACGGCTCGATGCCTTTGGCGCCGTGGTGACGGCTTTGAACCAAACCGAAGCCGAGCGGGTCGCCACGGAGGTTGCGGCGCTCAACCCCGAGGCCGCGGCTATCTGCCTGGGATTTTCATTTCTCGACGCCGGCCACGAACAGATGCTCGGCAGTGCCTTGGAAGACGCCCTGCCGGGAATTCCCATCTATCTCTCAAGCAACGTCAATCCGCAGATCGAGGAATTTCCCCGCGCCAATACCACGGCTATTGCCGCCTACGTGGGACCAGTGGTCGACCGTTACATTTCCGTGCTCAACCAGGGCCTCGCCCAGGCCGGCCTCAAGGCGCCCTTGCGGCTGATGCGTTCCGACGGCGGCGTGGCGACACCTGACGCGGCGCGGACCAACCCGGCGGCACTGCTGTTGTCGGGTCCTGCCGGCGGCGTCATTGCCGGCGCTGACGTCTCCGGCGCCCTTGATGTGGCCGATCTCGTCACCTTCGACATGGGCGGCACATCGGCTGACTTCTCGCTGATCGTCGGTGGCGAGCCGCGCTCGGTCGCGGGCCGGGTCGTCGACGGCCAGCCCCTGCGCCTGCCGACCTTGGACATCGAGACCATCTCGGCCGGCGGCGGCTCGATCGCCCGGGTCGATCTCGGCGGAGCCTTGAAGGTCGGCCCGGACTCGGCCGGCGCCCACCCCGGCCCGGCATGCTACGGCCAGGGCGGGACCCAGGCGACCATCACTGACGCCGCCGTGGTGCTCGGTATTCTCGACCCGGCCGAATATCTCGGCGGCGAGATGGCGCTAGATGCCGCCCTCGCCCGCAAGGCCATCGACGACAATGTGGCGACACCGCTGAACCTGACCATCGAGCAGGCTGCCCTCGGTGTGGTGCGGGTCGCCACCGCTGGCATGAACCAGGCCATACGCACACTGTCGGTGGAACGCGGCTTCGATCTGCGCGGCTTCGCCCTGCTCGCATTCGGCGGCGCCGGACCCATATACGCGTCGTTCATGGCCCGCGATCTCGGCATGGCCGAGGTCCTGGTGCCGCGCAATCCCGGTGTCTACGCCGCCCAGGGCCTGCTTATGTCGGACATCCGCCACACCGCCCAGGCGGCTTTTCAGCGGCGTCTGACCAAGGTCGATGAGGCCGACCTCGGCAATCGGTTCGCGGTTCTCATGGGTGACCTCGACGACGCTCTGGCACGCGATGGCATCGATCAGGCGGACCGCTACTTCCGGGTGTCGGCCGATATGCGTTGCGTCGGCCAGTTCCACGAGCTTCAAGTGCCGCTGGTGACGCCTGAAGGCACTGGCTGGTGGGACCCGGACAGCGTCGCCGCCGACTTCCACAGCCACCACCTGACATCCTATGGCCACGCCGACGAGACAATCGGGGTCGAGTTCGTCAACCTGCGGGTCGAAGCCTTTGGCCGTACGGCGAAGGCGGCGTCACCGACCATCGAAGACCAGGCCTCGGGCGCGCCACCGTCCAACGGGCAAAGGCCGGTCTATCTCGACGATGAGAACGGTTTCCGCGACTGCCCGGTCTATTTTCGCGACACTATTTTGCCGGGCCACGTTATCACCGGTCCCGCCGTCATCCCTCAACGTGATTCGACAACCATCGTGCTCGATGGGCAGACCGCCACCGTGACGCCCGAGGCGGTGATCAGAATACCGACCGCGGGGAGTTCGTGATGATCGACCCGATCAGCCGCGACGTCTTCCAGCATCAGGTCCACGGCGTCGCCGATGAAATGTCGGTAGCGCTCAGGCGGGCTTCGTTTTCGTCAATCATCTGGGACATGTACGACTACTCCTGCGGCCTGTTCACACCAACCGGCGACATGATCGCCCAGGCCGACACCATTCCCGCCCAACTCGGTATCATGTCGACGGCGATCCGCTACATGTTCCGGGAGTACCCGCTGGAAACCTGGCGTCCCGGCGACGTGCTGGTGTGCAACGACCCCTATCTCGGCTGCACTCACACCATGGACATCACCCTGTTCTCGCCGGTGTTCCATGACGGTGAGATTGTCGCCATCACCTCGACCATCGCTCATCACATGGACATCGGCGGCCGCTTGCCGGGATCGGGCGGGCCTGACAACGAAGAGATTTTCGCCGAAGGCATCATCCTGCCGCCCCTGAAGCTGATCTCGGAGGGTGAACCCAACGAGACCGCGTTCAAGATCATCCGCAGCAACGTGCGTCTTCCGGAAGCGGTGTTTGGCGATCTGCGGGCGCAGATTGCCGGTTGCCGCACCGGAGAGCGGCGGCTGGCCGACTTGGCCGGTCATTACGGCAACGACGGCATCGCCGCGCTCTCGACCGCCTGCCTCGATTACGCCGAGATCTATGCCCGCCGCGCCATCACCGCCATGCCCGACGGCACCTCCGAGGCGGAAATCCTGGTCGAGGACGATGTCTTCTCCCTCGAGCCGTTCAAGCTGCATGCCAAGGTGACGGTCAGTGGCGACGAGATCGATGTCGACGTCACCGGCTCCGACGACCAGCGGCCGTTCTCGCTTAACAATCCGGAATGCTCGACCCTGTCGATGGCACATTACGCGGTCAAATGCGTGACCTCGCCTGAACTGCTTCAGAACCAGGGCTGCGTGCGACCGATCTCCGTGACCATGCGCAAGGGCTCGATCCTCGACCCGATCCGCCCAGCGGCGGTGGCTACGCGCCATCATACCCAGCAGGCCCTGGCCGATGTCATTCTCAAGGCCCTGGCACCGCTTCGCCCCGAGGTCTCGGCGGCCGGCTGTCAGGTCTCGTTTTCCGCCTTCGTCCTGGGCGGCTATGACGACCGGCCCGAAGTCGGGGGCGACGACGGCAAGCCCTATTACGTGGTATCCGACATCATTGGCGGTGGCATGGGTGGCGGCGGCATGGGTGACGGCCTGACCGCGGTGGATACCCACGGCGGCAACTGCTCCATCCTCTCGGCCGAGATATTGGAGACAATCGCCCCCTTGCGCGTTTTGCGCAGCGAACTGGTGCCGGACTCCGGCGGCGCAGGCAAGCATCGCGGCGGCCTCGGCATCCTGCGCGATTTCGAGATGTTGAGCGACCGTGGCGTACTGACCTGCGATTCCCAACAGCAGCGCGACACCACCGCACCCTGGGGTTTCGCCGGTGGCGGGCTGGGCGGCAAGGCCGAGTTCGTGATGAATCCGGACACCAACCGCGAGGAGATCCTGCTGGCGCGCGTTTCAGCCCTACCGATGCATCGCGGCGACGTGCTGCGAGTGGTCGGCGCCGGCGGCGGCGGTTGGGGCGACCCGGCCGAACGCAGCATCGCCCTGGCTGAAGACGACCTGATCGAAGGTTATGTTACCATCGAGGCGGCGGAGTAGAGGACGAGGAGCTAAGCTATGAGCGAAACCAACGACGTCATCAGCCGCGACGTGTTCCAGCATCAGGTACACGGCATCGCCGACGAAATGTCCATGGCACTCAGGCGGGCCGCGTTCTCATCGATCATCTGGGACATGTACGACTACGCCTGCGGCCTGTTCACGCCCGACGGCGACATGTTGGCCCAGGCCGAAACTATCCCGGCCCAACTCGGCATCATGTCGACGGCGATCCGCTACATCTTCAAGGCCATCCCGCGCTATGCATGGAAGCCAGGCGACGTCATCGTCTGCAACGACCCCTACAAGGGCTGCACCCACACCATGGACATCTGCCTGTTCTCGCCGGTGTTCCATGACGGCGAGCTCATTGCCATCACTTCGACCATCGCCCATCACGTGGACATCGGCGGCAAAGTGCCAGGCAGCGAGAGCCCGGATAATGTCGAACTCTACGCCGAAGGACTGATTCTGCCGCCGCTGCGGCTCTACGAGGAAGGCCGGGCCAACCAGACCGCCTTCGACATTATCGACGCCAATGTCCGTAATCCGGCATCCTGCAAGGGTGACTTGCGGGCCCAGGTGGCGGGCTGCCGTACCGGTGAGCGCCGTCTGGCCGAGCTCGCCGGAATCTACGGCAACGCGCGTTTTTCCCAGATGGCGCAGACCTGCCTCGACTACAACGAAACCTATATGAGGCGCGCCATCGCCGCCTTGCCCAGCGGTACCTACGACGCCGAGGTGCTGGTGGAAGACGACATTACCAGCGATACCCCGGTCCGCCTTCATGTTTCGCTGACCATCGGTGAGAGCGACATAACCGTCGATGTCTCCAAGTCGGGCGACCAGCGCGCCAACGGCATGAACTGCCCCGAGTCGTCGACCATCTCGATGATCCACTACGCGATCAAATGCATGGTCGCGCCGGACCTGCCGCAGAATCAGGGGTGTGACCGGCCGATCAAGGTGATCTCGCGCCGGGGCTCGATCCTCGACCCGCAACGCCCGGCGGCGGTCTCCGCCCGGCATCTGACCGAGCAGGCGGTGGCCGATGTGGTGCTCAAGGCCATGGTGCCGGTCAAGCCCGACGCCGCCGCCGCGGCCTGCCAAGTCTCGTTCGCGACGTTCGTGCTCGGCGGTTTCGACGACCGCGACGGCGTCCGGGAAGACGACGGCAGCGCGCCCTACTACGTGATTTCCGACATTCCGGGCGGCGGCATGGGCGGCTCGGCGCACGGCGATGGTCTCGATGGCGTCGATACCCACGGCGGCAATTGTTCGATCCTGTCAGCCGAGGTCACGGAAACTCTCAGCCCGGTACGGGTCCGTAAAACCGCTCTGGTTCCCGGCTCCGGCGGACGCGGCAAATACCGAGGCGGCCTGGGCATTCGCCGCGACTACGAAATGCTCGCCAAAAGCGGCGTACTCACCGGCTATTGCCAGCAGACCCGTGACGACACCGCGCCATGGGGCTATGCCGGCGGCGGGCCGGGCGGCAAGGCGGCAATGCTCCTCAACCCCGGCACCGACCGCGAGCGCAACCTTGGGAGCAAGCTGGTCGGTATCATGCTGGAGCGCGGCGACGTGTTGCGCCTGGTCAATTCCGGTGGCGGAGGTTGGGGCGACCCGGCGGAGCGCGACACCAACCTGATAGAGCGCGACCGCCGGGAAGGCTTAATCTGAACGTTCTTGCCTTGACAAACCGGGTGTCAACCCTCATGTAGCGCTCATACGTTGTCTCGCGATTGCGCGAAGCGCCGCCTTAAGCGGCATTATTTCCCGAGTACAATCATCAAAAATTTTTCCGTTACGGACGCGCCCGGAACGATGGAAGACGCTGAGGTCAGGCCGTGTTGAACACGTTGCCCGGCCGTCAGGCAAGTAAGGATATCTACGTGAACATCAGTAAATTCTCGGAGCTCGGCCTGGCCGATCCGATCCAGCGTGCGTTGAACGCCCGTAACCATGTGACGCCGACGCCGATCCAGGCGCGCGCCATCCCCGAACTTCTCGCCGGCAAGGACATGCTGGGCATCGCCCAGACCGGCACCGGCAAGACGGCGGCCT
>CAZYDR010000032.1:0-35989 GCA_964645285.1 uncultured Alphaproteobacteria bacterium | reverse complement strand
CCCATCTGCTCGGCAATGGACATGAACAGGTTGTTGAAGATTTCCAGCATCACCGGATCGACCGAAGTGCCGATGGCGGCGGTCCGCGCCTTGGCCACGGCACGCGTCAGCAACAGGTGGCCGTGACTATTGACCTCGGCCCGCCAGCCGGGCTCGACCACCGTGGTGCCGGTGGCCTCGACCAGGATGGCCGGTCCCTCGATCCGGTCGCCGGCAAACAGATCGTCGCGCTGATAGACCTGGGTATCAAAGTGCTCGCCCTCGCCGTAAATGGTGGTGGTCGCGATGGTGTCGATGGCGCCGTCTTGCCGGCTGGCGATTATCGGGTCGGCGATCTCGGCCATGGCGCCAACCGCTTCAACCGAGACGTTCTCGACGATGTGGGCTTTTTCTGGAACGATGAAGCCGTAGCGTTGCTGGTGGGCTGCCTCGAAACCAGCGACCATGCCGGCCCGGTCGGCGAAATCGATGACCAGGGCGCTGTCGGTGCCCTCGTAGCGCAGGTGGATCTTTTTCATGAGGCTGATCTTGTCGGCGCCGACCCCTTGTCCCTCCATATCGGCCAGTGCCTCGGTAGCCAGTGCGTTGAGTTGGGCGGCCAGGGTCGGCACCAGGTCATCAGCCAGAATGGCTTCGACGGCGCGCTCGCGCATGACCCGCACGTCGGCCAGGCCAATGCCATAGGCCGACAACACCCCGGCGAAGGGATGCAGGAAGACCCGCTCCATACCCAGGGCATCGGCCACCAGGCAGGCGTGCTGGCCGCCGGCGCCGCCGAAGCTGCACAGGGTATAGCCGGTGACGTCGTAGCCCCTATGGACCGAGATTTCCTTGATGGCGCGGGCCATGTTCTCCACCGCGATGGCCAGGTAGCCGTCGGCGACTTCCTCGGCCGTGCCCGCCTTGCCGGTGTCACGTTCGATGTCCGCGGCGAGATCAGCGAAAGCCTGGCGAACCGCGCCCGAGTCGAGGGCTTCGTCCTGGTTGGGACCGAATACCTTGGGAAACAAGTCGGGCATTAGCTTTCCGACCATCAGGTTGGCGTCGGTGACGGTTAGCGGTCCGCCCTTGCGATAGCACTTCGGCCCGGGGTCGGCGCCGGCGGAGCGCGGACCCACCCGCATACGGGCGCCATCGAAAAATAGGATCGAGCCGCCACCGGCGGCAATGGTGTGGATGCGCATCATGGGCGCCCGCATGCGGACCCCGGAAATCTCTGTCATGAAGGCGCGTTCGTACTCGCCGTTGTAGTGGCTCACATCCGTCGAGGTGCCGCCCATGTCGAAGCCGATAATGCGCTCGATGCCGGCCAGGGCGCTGGCCTTGACCGCGCCGACCACGCCGCCGGCCGGGCCCGAGAGGATGGAATCTTTGCCCTGGAACAGGTTAGCATCGGTAAGCCCGCCGTTGGATTGCATGAACATCAGCTGGCCGCCGCCCAGCTCCGCCGCCACCCGGTCCACATAGCGCCGCAGAATCGGCGACAGGTAGGCGTCGACCACCGTGGTGTCGCCCCGGCTGACCAGCTTCATGAGTGGGCTGACCTGGTGGGAGACGGAAATCTGGGTGAAGCCGATTTCACGGGCGATGGCGCCCGCCCGGGCTTCGTGGTCGTGGTAGCGGTAGCCGTGCATGAAGACGATGGCAGCCGAGTGGACGCCTGTAGCGAAGGCGGTCTCCAGATCGCGGCGCAGGCCGGCTTCGTCCAGAGGCGCTAGCTCTTCGCCTTCAGCCGAGAAGCGCCCGTCGGCCTCGATGACCTGTTCGTAGACCTGTTCGGGCAGGACGATATGGCGGGCGAAGATATCGGGACGGTTCTGATAACCGATGCGCAGGGCATCGGCGAACCCGCGATTGATGACCAGCACCGTGCGGTCGCCCTGACGCTCGAGCAGCGCATTGGTCGCCACCGTGGTACCCATCTTGACCGCTTCGACGGCGGCGCTGGGAATAGGGGCGTCGGACTCCAGTTCCAGCAGGTCACGAATGCCCTGCAGGGCCGCGTCCTCGTAATGCTCCGGGTTGACCGACAGCAGCTTGTGAGTGGTTAGCTCACCGTCGGGACGCCGCGCCACAATGTCGGTGAAGGTGCCCCCACGATCAATCGAGAACTGCCACTTACCTTCATAAGTCGTTGATTCAATTATTTTATTTCCTTCTACATTCTGCTACACTCTTGATACATCAAAATGGCATTCTCAAATATTTTAATCAGTTAGTCGCACCACATAATACACTTTTGATACACCATTCCTTGATGGAGTGTCGCATTATCCATCATATCCACAGGCTGCCCGGCGCCGTAGGCCTCGGCCGGCGTCCGGCCGCCGAGGGACGAGTGGGGTCGCTCTGTATTGTAGAAGTCGATCCACTCGGCGATGACCCGCTCGGCTTTGAAGCCGTCGCTCAGTTCGTGCAGATAGAGGGTTTCGTATTTGAGTGAGCGCCACAGGCGCTCGATGAAGATGTTGTCCATGCAGCGGCCCCGGCCAGGCTGATGATCACCTATCCCATGAGCACCGGGCGCAACTTCGACGAAATCCTCCGGGTCATCGACTCATGCCAGCTCACGGCGGCCCACAAGGTGGCGACCCCGGCCAACTGGACCAACGGCGACGACGTCATCATCGTCCCGGCGGTCAACGACGAGGCTGCCAGGAAAATGTACCCCGACGGCTGGAACGCCCCGAAGCCGTACCTGCGGATTGTACCGCAGCCGAGCTAGAGGCGCCCAGTCACTCCGCCGCCAACACCTGCGCGGCCTCGCCCTCGCGCCCTGACGGCAGCGGCGCCGTGGGGTCGGTGATCCAGGCGGCGATGTCGGCCAGGACCGGGGCCGGGTCGAGGTCGCGCAGCAGCATGTGGTAGCCGGTGTTGTAGAACGCCAGGCAGTGGGGGGCCGTCAGGCGTTGCAGCATGTCGTGGGTCGGTTTTTTGGGCACCAGTTGGTCGTGGGCGCCGTATTGCACCAGGGCCGGAGTGGTTAGACCCGGGGCCGCGTCGAAGGCGGCGTCCATGAGGTTGACCAGGCCGTAAAGGCTATCGACGCGGGTGTGCTTGATGACGTAGGGGTCTTGTGACAACGCCACCAGCATATGGCGGTTGTTCGACGGCTTGATGTCGAGGCCGCGGCCGCTGGGCTTGAACCACGGTGCCACATGGGCGCCGAGCCACAGGCCGGCCTTGTAGAACGGGTTCATGGTCTGCCAGCCCCACACCGCCGGGGCGACCAGCACCATGCCGTCAATGGCCGGCGGCTCGGGTCCGGCCATGAGCACCATGGTCGCCGCGCCGCCCATGCTCTCGCCAACCAGATAGAACGGCAGGTTCGGGTGGCGGGCGGCAATCAGAGTGGCGGCCATGGCCAGGTCATCGACCATGGTCTCGACCCCGGGCCACAGGCCGTGGCTGGCGGTCTGGCCGAAGCCGCGCTGGTCGTAGGCATAGGTGGTGATGCCCCGTGCCGCCCAGTAAGCGGCGGGCTCCGCGAAGGCGTTGGAGTAGTCGTTGAAGCCGTGGACGGCCAACACCACTGCTCGCGTCTCGCCATCCGACGGCCACAGACGCAAGGGCAGGCGGGCGCCGTCGGCGGCGATCAGGTGATCGGCGTTGAGTTCAGGCGTCATGATCGGGGGCCCGGCCATCTCGACATGGGGCGCGCAGGCGCCCAGGAACGCCAGCAGGCCCAATACTCGTAACCAACCCATGGTGACGCCATGACTGTCCATCGTCAAAACCGCTATCCGGTGTGTCGCGCGGTGAGTATGCGGGAGTGGCGCTTAGCTGTCATCCACCGCCGGCGACGCCGAGTGCCAGGCGGCGGCCAGCGCCGTCAGGGCGACCGCGACCAGGGCGAGGGCGACCATAATCACCAGATCGTAGCCGCCGATGCGCCAGATCACCGCCGCCACGGTCGGCGCCAGGGCCGCGCCACCGCCAACTGTCACGGCAAGCATGCCCGCTACCACGCCGAAGTTGCGCCGCCCGAGCAAGGTGGCGGTGACCAGCGGTTTGATGATGCTTTCGACACCAAAGCCGGCACCCTGGAAAATGACGAAGCCGACGATCAGGCCGGGCACCGCGGCGGCGCCGAGCAGGGAGGCGGCGGCAAGCCCCACGGCGGCGAAGCAGCCCAGGGATATCAGGCGGATCGAGATATGCCGCTCGGCCGCCATCATGGCGAGCCGGCCGGCGACCTGCATGGGGCCAATCATCGAGGCGGCCAGCACCGCGGTTTGCGAATGGATGCCGCGGTCGGCGAGAAGCGTCAGGATATGGCTGATGATCATGACGTGGTCGATGGTCAGGGCGGTGAAGGCAATGGCGAGCAGCCA
Source organism: uncultured Alphaproteobacteria bacterium (assembly GCA_964645285.1). GTDB lineage: Bacteria > Pseudomonadota > Alphaproteobacteria > JAAXGF01 > JAAXGF01 > JAYZAP01. The sequence goes on along the minus strand of CAZYDR010000032.1, from coordinate 31,655 downwards.
GAAGGTTCTCGATCGCACCACCGACAGAGCCTGGCGGGCGCTCGGGCTGGGCGCCAGGGCGTGGGTTTCGGCCTGGCTTTCGGCAAGCCGGCAGGCGCTCCAGATCAGCGGCACGGCGATGACCAGAATGGCGCCGGCGAAGACCAGGGCCGTACCGCGCCAGCCGACCAGTTCGGTCAGCATATGGGCGCTGGGAAACGACACCGTGCCGGCCAGCCCGGCGACCAGAGTGACCAGGGTTATGGTCCGCCGGGCTCCGGGCCCCATGGAATGGGTCAGGGTGGCGAAGCAGGCTTCGTAAAGCGTGCCCGACATGGCGACGCCGATACCGATCCAGACACCATAGAACTGCCACGGCGCGGTGACCTGGGAGAGCAGCACAAGCATGGTGGCGCCGAGTACGGCGCCGCCGACGAAGGCTTTGCGGCCGTGGCCGTGGTCGACCAGGCGGCCGTTGACCGGCGCCAGCAGGGCCGCGACCACCAGGGCCGAGGTGAAGGCGCCGTAGAGTTCGGTCTTCGACCAGCCGAGGTCAGCCTCCCAGGCCGGCATCAGAGCCGGGAAGGAATAGAACATGGCCGCCCAGACGACGGTCTCGGCAACCGCCAGGGGCCAAACGATATGGCGAAACTGATGGGGTTGGGTCAATGGGCTCTCGGTCTATTGCTCGCCTCGACAAGGCCGAGACATTACAGCTTCATTGGCGGGAGCCAAAGTTCAATTTGCTGTAGAATTCACGATCGCGAGATCATCGCCCATCATGCCGAAGGACACCATTTGAAGACCAAAGCCCGGATCGTTCTTCTCAACGGCGTTGGCAGCGCGGGCAAAGGTTCCCTGGCCAAGGCGCTGCAGACCATAACCGCCGAGCCCTTTCTGCACGTGACCATGGATAGTTTCATGGCGATGCTGCCCGAGGCCTATCAGGATCATCCCGACAGCTTCACCTATGAGACCGTGATTGAAGACGGCAAACCGTCGGTGATCATCACTACCGGGCCGGTCGGTGAGCGGACCTTGCGCGGTATGCACCACGCGGTTGGCGCCCTGGCGGCTCAGGGCAACAATCTCATTGTCGATGATGTCATGTTGGGCGGCGAAAGAGCGGAATATGAAGACATTCTTTCGAGTTATGAGGTTCACTGGATCGGCGTCTTTGCGCCCCTGGATGTTCTTGAGGACCGCGAACGCCAACGCGGTGATCGCTTGATCGGGCTGGCGCGATAGCAGTTCAATCGCGTACATAAGAGCATGCACTATGATCTCGAAATCGACACCAGCACGGCCACGCTCCTGGCCTGTGCCAGGCTCATCAAGGATAAGTTCAATCTGTAAGTATCAAGCGGCCCCGAGGTGCTCGTCCCATCATGGTAATCTATTGTTTTTGAATGAAAAATAGCAATACGCAGCACGCCGAGACGCTATCGCAACGGCTTTCCACCGGTTCGCTCAACTGGTACGGCGCCTGGACGCTCTATACCCGCGAGGTCAAGCGGTTCCTCAAGATTTGGGCCCAGACCGTGCTTGGCCCGATGATGACGACCCTGCTGTTTCTCGCTGTCTTTAACCTTGCCATCGGCGGCGCCGACCGCTCGGTGGCCGGAATTCCGTTCCTCAAGTTCCTGGCGCCCGGGCTGATCATCATGGCCATGATGCAAAACGCCTTCGCCAACACTTCGTCCAGCATCATGATGGCCAAGGTTCAGGGCACCATCATCGACCTGCTGATGACGCCGCTCGGCGCCACTGAACTATGCATGGGCTATATCGCCGGCGGCGTCACCCGGGGACTGGTCGCCGGCAGTGTGCTGGTGACCGCCGTGCAGCCGTTCGTCCTGACTACGCCGGCCCATTTCGGCTTCATCCTGTTCCACGCCATCGCGGCCTGCGTGATGATGGCACTGCTCGGCCTGCTCGGTGGATTGTGGGCCGAGAAGTTTGACCACATGTCGGCGGTGACAAATTTCGTCATCATGCCGCTGACCTTCCTGTCCGGCACCTTCTATTCGGTCGAGCGCTTGCCCGAGCTGTTCTACAACATCAGCCAGTTCAACCCGTTCTTCTATGCCATCGACGGCTTCCGCTACGGCTTCATCGGCCATGCGGACAGCAACCTCATGGTCGGCGCCGTCGTGCTGCTGGTCATCGATGGCGCCTTGTGGATCCTGTGTTACCAGCTGCTGGCCCGCGGCTACAAAATCAAACCCTGAGGCATAGTGGCCATGAAAATCGTCCTCGATATTGTGCAACTCGTCAAAGACGGCGAGTTGTCGGCGGCGCAGGCCGAGCGGCTTCGGGCGCTGGCGATCAGGGAAACCGGCTCGTTCGGCATTAACATCCTGCTGGCGTTCGGTGTCGTGGCGGTGGCCGGCGGCATTATCGCCTTGTACCCGTCGGAGGAGGTGGCGTTCGTCATCGGCGCCATCCTGGTCGGTTGCGGGTTGGCCCTACAGCGTTTCAAGGCTGCCAACTGGGGTCTGCTGGGCGACGCCAACGTCATGATTGGAGCGCTGACTGTCTCGGCCAGCCTGGTTCTGATGTTGGTGGGCAGTTTCCTGGCCTATTCCCTGGTCACTCTGATCTTGCTCGGCCTCGGCGTCGTGACGCGCAGCGGCTTGTTGACGGCCTTGTCGGTGTTCGCCCTGGCGGCCCTGCTCGGCAGTAGCACGGGATACATGCACGCGGCGTATTTTCTGATCATCCGCGAGGCGACCATCATCATCGTGGTCTTTTCCGTGCTGGCGCTGGGCGTGTTCACCCTGTCCAAGCGCCTATCCACCCCGTTTGAGCGCCTTGCCCTGATCTATTCACGGGTCTGTCTGATTCTGGTGAACTTCGGGTTCTGGGTGGGATCGCTGTGGGGCGACTATCCCGGCGAATCGTGGCTGCAAGGCGACATTTTTGAGAACAGCGCCACGTTCTGGAATTCCCAAGGTGAATGGCGCGGGGCTGCGCTATTCATGCCTGATGTAGTTTTCGTAGTCCTCTGGGCATTGGCGTTGATGGCGGTCGGCGTTTGGGGGGTCAGGGCGAACCGCCGGTTCGTCGTCAACACCGCCGTGGTGTTCGCCGCGATCCATTTCTATACCCAGTGGTTCGAGCACCTGGGCCCCATGCCATCGACGATCATTATCAGTGGCGTCATCGCCATCGCTCTCGCGGTGGGACTGTGGAAATATAATCGCCTCGCGGTGCAGCCTGTCGCTGTCGTTGGCGGCGACTCAGAAGGACAATGATCATGGACCTGTCGCGTTTTCCTCGTGTACCGCTGGCCCACCTGCCAACGCCCTTGGAACCGCTCAAGCGCCTGAGCGCCCATCTCGGTGGGCCGCGTCTCTACGTCAAACGCGACGATTGCACAGGCCTGGCACTGGGCGGCAACAAGACCCGCAAGCTCGAATTTCTCATGGCCGAAGCCCTGACCGAGGGCGCCGATACGGTGATCACCGGCGGCGGCACTCAGTCCAACCATGTGCGCCAGACCGCCGCCGCGGCGGCTAAGCTGGGCCTCAAGTGCGAGCTGGTCCAGCAGGTGGTCCGACCCTGGGATCAGGACCAGTTCGGCGAGACCGGCAATCTGTTCCTCGATCGCCTGCTCGGCGCCGGCCTTCATTCGGTGCCCGGCGAGGCTGATCGTGGGCCGGGCATGGAGCGTCTGGCCGACGAGCTGCGGGCTCAGGGGCGCAAACCCTATGTCATTCCCGGCGGCGGCTCGAATGCTGTCGGCGGTCTCGGCTACGCCGGCTGCGCCCAGGAAATAATCGCCCAGGCCGCGGCCATGAATATGACCGTCGATGCGGTGGTCATGGCCACCGGCAGCGGCGGCACCCAGGGCGGTTTCGTGGCCGGACTGGTGGCCATGAACAGCGCTATCCGGACCATCGGCATGGAAATCGACGCCGAGCCCGAGGCCGTCGAGGCAAATGTGCGCCGGGTCGCCGAGGGTACTCTCGATCTGCTCGGCGTTGCCGGCGGGTTGCCCGATGGCGTAATCGAGATCAATCCCGACTACGCCGGCGAGGCCTATGGCAAACCGACCGACGCCATGGTCGAGGCGGTGACTATGGTCGCCCGCCTTGAGGGCCTGGTGCTCGACCCGGTGTATTCGGGCAAGGCCATGGCCGGGCTCATTGATCTGGTCAAACGAGATGAATTCAAGCCGACCGACACGGTGGTCTTCGTGCATACTGGCGGCATGCCGGCCCTGTTCGCCTACCGCTCGGCATTCGAGGATATCTAATTCTCAGGGGAGTAAAATCGTGAGCGAATTCGATCTGGTCATCAAGGGCGGCACCGTCGCCACCGCATCCGATGTGGTGCCCTGCGACGTCGGCATCAAGGACGGCAAGGTCACCCGCCTGGCCGATAGTCTCGACGGCGGCGGCGCCGAGATCATCGACGCCAGCGGCAAGCTGGTATTGCCCGGCGGCATCGACAGCCATTGCCATATCGCCCAGACCGGCGGGGCCGGGGTCGAGACCGCCGATGATTTCCGCTCAGGCAGTATTTCGGCGGCCTGCGGCGGGACCACCACCATCATTCCCTTCGCCGCCCAGTACAAGGGCCAGTCCCTGCGCCAGGTGGTCGATGCCTACCACGCCCGGGCCGATGGCGAGGCGGTGGTCGATTACGCCTTCCATTTGATTATTTCCGACCCCAGCGCCGAGGTCATGGGCCAGGAACTGCCGGCCCTGATCCGCGATGGCTGCACCTCGTTCAAGGTCTACATGACTTACGATGCTCTCAAGCTCGACGACTGCCAGATGCTCACGGTGCTGTCGACGGCGCGGCGCGAGGGCGCCATGGTGATGATCCATGCGGAGAATCACGACGTCATCGAATGGCTGACCGAGAGTCTGCTCGTCGCCGGCCATTCGGCGCCCAAGTATCACGGCGTCGCCCATGCCGCGCCGGCCGAGCGCGAGGCGACACACCGGGCCATCACCCTGGCTGAAATCCTCGACGTGCCGGTGCTCATCGTTCACGTCTCGGCCTATGAAGCCATCGAGCAAATTCGCTGGGCCCAGAATCGCGGCCTCAAGGTCTTCGGCGAGACCTGCCCGCAATATCTCTTCCTCACCGCTGACGACATGGACAAACCCGGCTTCGAGGGCGCCAAGTTCGTCTGCAGTCCGCCGCCCCGGGATGCTGCTAATCAGGAGAAAGTGTGGCAAGGCATCGCCTCGGGCGTGCTGTCGGTGTTCTCTTCGGATCACGCGGCCTATAAATACGACTCCGTTCAGGGCAAGAAGGCCAAGGGCGAAGATGCCCCGTTCAAGGCCATCCCCAACGGCGTTCCCGGCCTTGAAGTGCGTTTGCCGCTGCTGTTTTCCGAGGGCGTCGACAAGGGCCGCATCAGCCTCGAACAGTTCGTCGCCATTACCGCCACCAACCCGGCCAAGATCTACGGCCTTTATCCGCGCAAGGGCACTATCGCCGTTGGCTCGGACGCCGATATCGCCATATGGGATCCGGACCTCGAGGTCACCATCAGTCACGAGATGATGCATGACGCCATGGACTACACCCCCTATGAGGGCCGCCGGCTGAAAGGCTATCCCGTCACCACCCTGTCGCGGGGCATAGTGGTGTGGGACGGCAAGGAGTGCAAAGGCGTGCCGGGCTACGGTCAGTTCCTGCGTTGCGACCTGCCAGGCCCGGCGGTGCCGCGAGGCGAATTTGTCGCCGGCTTCGATCCCGAAACCGGTACCTTCGTCGACTGATGGCGATTACCTGCATCACCAATGCCGAATGGGTTACCGCCTGGGACCAGGATGCCGGGCATCAGGTTTACAAGCGCGACATTGATGTCGCTTTTGATGACGACCGGATTGTTCACGTTGGGCCGGGCTACGATGGCGCCGCCGATACGCAGATTGATGGCCGTGGCCTGTTCGTCATGCCGGGACTGGTCGATATCCACTCCCACCCGACAACCGAGCCGGCCCAGCGCGGCGTGCGCGAAGAGCACGGCGTTCCCAGCATGTACCAGTCTAGCCTCTACGAGCGCTTCGTCGCCTTTCATCTGGACGGCGAGGGCCGGCGGGCGGCGGCCGAGGTTGCCTATAGCGAGTTGCTGACCTCGGGGGTAACGTCTCTCGCCGATCTGTCCGGGGCGTTCGACGGCTGGCTCGATATTCTTGCCAAGAGCGGCCTGCGCGCCTTCGTGGCGCCGGGCTATGCCTCGTCCACCTGGCACCTGGAAAACGACTACAATCTCCAGTTCACCTGGGACGAGGAAGCCGGGCGCCAGGGCATGGACGCGGCGCTCAAGCTCATTGACGAGGCCGAGGCCCATCCCTCGGGCCGGCTCACCGGCATCCTTTATCCGGCCCAGATTGATACTTGCACCGAAGAACTGCTGCGGGACTCAGCGGCGGTGGCCCGCGAGCGCGGCCGGCCCCTGACCACCCATATCGCCCAGAGCGTGCCCGAGTTCCTCGAAATGACCCGTCGCCATGGGGTGACGCCGATCCAGTGGGCCAACGACATCGGCCTGCTGACGCCGGGCACCATTCTTGGTCACGCCATCTTCATCGACCAGCATTCCTGGCTCCACTGGCAGACTCGCAAGGACCTCGACCTGCTGGCCGATACGGGTATCGCCGTGGCTCACTGCCCGACGCCCTTCGCCCGCTACGGCCAGACCCTGGAAGACCTCGGGCGCTACATTCGCGCCGGGGTGACTATGGGCATCGGCACCGACTGCGCGCCCCACAACCTGCTCGAGGAAATGCGCTGGGCCGCCATCCTCGCCCGGGTCGCCGCCGGTGACCTGGCGACCGTGAGTACCGCGGATGTCTTCCACGTGGCCACCGTCGGCGGGGCCACGGCGCTCATGCGCGATGACATTGGCCGCCTGGCGCCCGGCATGAAGGCGGACATCGTGCTCGCCGACCTCACCATCCCGGAGATGATGCCGGCGCGGGACCCGCTACGCGGCATGGTCTACACCGCCGCCGACCGGGCGGTGCGCGATGTCTATGTCGATGGCAACCAGGTCGTCGCCGACGGCAAGGTCCTGACCCTCGACCGCGAGGACGCTGCCGGCCGCCTGACCGAAGCTCAGGCCCGCATGTTCTCGGCCACCCCGCAACATGATTACGCGGGGCGCAGCGCCGAACAAATTTCGCCACTCAGCCTGCCCATGGAGTAGGGACAATTATGAGCGCCTATCTGATCGCCACGGTACGGGTTGACGATCCCGAGACCTACAAGCTCTACACCGCCCAGACGCCGGCCCTGATCGCCAAGCACGGCGGGCGCTTCCTGGTGCGCGGCGGCCCGGTCGAAACCCTTGAAGGTCCGGCCTTTGGCGACCGCATGGTGGTGGTCGAGTTTCCTTCCATGGAAGCAGCTAAAGCGATGTACAACTCGCCCGAATACCAGGCCGCCGCGATCCACCGCCACGCCTCGTCGGAAGCCACCTTCCTACTCGCCGAAGGCGCGCCGGATGATGGCGCGCCTGATGTTCAGGTCGTCAAGTCTGACTAATTAAAGTGGCAGCACCTGCCCAACACCCCGCTCCAGCGCCCGCCGGTAGACCGCCGCGCCGACCGCCACGTCGGCCAGACCGAGGCCGGCGAAGACCAGAGCCGTGCGTTCTTCCGCCGTCTCACGGCCTTTGAGGTTACCGGTCACCAGGTCGGCGATTTCGCCATGGAACGGCTTGGGGTAGGCGACGTTTTCGCTGCCCGACTGGGCGATGTCGTCGGTCATGACCCGGTCCAGGGCGGGCAGGGTCTCCGGGCGCCATGAGACGCCGAGGTCGACCAGCCCGGCGAACGATCCCGGCGCCAGCCAGGCGGCGTCAAGGAACGGTTCCGTACGCGGCGCCACCGGGGTGCTGGTGATGACCATATCCATGGCCTCGACCGCATCGCGGGGATTGTCCACCGCCTCGGCCTCGAAGCCATGGCCGCGGGCCTCGGCGGCGAAATCCTCGGCGCTCTCCTTCCGGCGGCCATAGGCGCGGATGTGGGTCAGGGGAAAATGGGGCGCCAGGGCGGCCAGATTGGCTTGGGCCTGGACGCCGCAGGCGATAAAGCCGATGGCGGCGCTGTCGGGCCGGGCCAGGCGGCGGGCGGCGACAGCGGTAATGGCGGCTGTGCGCACGGCGGTGACCCACTTGGCGTCCATGGCGGCAAGCGGCATGCCGGTCTCGCCGTCATTGAGCATGATCAGCCCGGCAATATGGGGCAGGCTACGAGCTTGGTTGCCGGCGACGCTGATCCACTTGATACCGGCGACGGCGGGCGTGCCGATGATCGCCGGGCTGGCGAGAAACAACGTGCCGCCGGGGGCGTGAAGTCCGGTCTTGGGTTTCATCACCACATTACCCGCCGCCTTGGCCGCGAACATGGCCTCGACCGCCGCTTCGACGTCGGCAAGGGACAGGCCGCAGGCGTCGATGTCGGCGCTCGACAGGTAGAGAATTTCCTCGCCGAGCTTCATTTACGCGCAAAGTGCGGCTGGTCGAAATGGGCAACCCGGGTCGAATTGCCGCGCAACGCCACCTCGCGGAACTGGTAAAGCAGCGCCGCCGTGGGCGCGAACAGGTGATGGCCCAGGGTCGGCAGCGGCGCCGACATCACCGGGTGCTCACCGTCCGCCGGCTCGAGATAGGGCAGCTCCGGCCGGTCGAGTTCCGAGAGCGGAATACGCTCCACCCGCTCGACCTCGATGGGATCGGGCTTGAGCACCGGGTCGGCGCCGCCCCAGGCAACCAGGGGCGACATGACAAAACCCGAGCGGGTGACGAAATCGTCGAGAGGTCCGAAGATGTTCGCCGGGTCCAGTTCCATGCCGAGTTCTTCGTGAAGCTCGCGCAACGCCGTGTCCGTAATTGTCTCGCCTTCATCCATGCGGCCGCCGGGCAGGGCATACTGGCCCGCATGACGCCGCAGATTGGGCGGCCGAAAGGTCAGCAGCACACCGGCCTTGTCGCTGTCCAATGTCTTGACCACGACAATGATCACCCCGGCGTGGCGTAGGCCCTCGGCTGCGGCGGTGCGGGCGTCAAAGGTCGTCATATTCGCTTCGATCCGCTGACGCAGGTCGTCACCAAACGTGTACTCGCTCATTTGCATTGTTCCTTGCTTTCAATCAGGGCCATGGTTGGCGGGATACGGCAGCTAGGTCAAGCACCCACCTTGCCCGCACCCCGATTTCCTGCGAGCATCGCGGCGGATACACAGATGAGGGCGGAGCTTATGGCGAGAGTAGTGACGGTCGGCGCGGCGCAGATGGGGCCGGTACAGAAGGCCGAGGGCCGGGCCGAGGTGGTGGCCCGCATGTTGGCGCTGATGGATCAGGCCCATGACAAGGACGTCGACCTTATCGTCTTTACCGAGTTGGCGCTGACCACGTTTTTCCCGCGCTTCTATATGGAGAACCAGGCCGAGGTTGACGAATGGTTCGAGCATTCCCTGCCGTCGCCTGACACCCAGCCGCTGTTCGACCGGGCGCTGGAATACGGCATGGGCTTTCATCTGGGCTTCGCCGAGCTGATCAAGGTAGACGGCGAGATCCACCACTACAACACCGCCGTGCTGGTTGATAAGGAAGGCGGCATGGTCGGCAAGTACCGCAAGATCCACCTGCCGGGCCACGCCGACTATGATCCGGAACGCACCCACCAGCATCTCGAGAAACGCTATTTCGAGGTCGGCAATCTGGGCTGGCCGGTGTGGCGCAGCTTCGGCGGCATCGTCGGCATGGCCATCTGTAACGACCGGCGCTGGCCCGAGACCTACCGTGTCATGGGTCTTCAGGGGGTCGAGATGGTGCTGATCGGTTACAACACGCCGACGGTTAACTCGCAGTCCGACGAATCGCCACACCTGCGCATGTTCCACAACCACGTCACCATGCAGGCCGGGGCCTACCAGAACTCGACCTGGGTGATTGGCGTCGCCAAGGCCGGCAATGAGGACGGCAACGACCTCATGGGCGGCAGCGTCATCATCGCGCCGACCGGCGAGATCGTCGCCCAGTGCATCACCCTGGGCGATGAACTGATCGTCGCCGATTGCGATCTCGACGCCTGCAATTTCGGCAAGGAAACCATCTTCAACTTCGCCGCCCACCGGCGCATCGAGCACTACGGCCTGATCACCGAGCGCACCGGCGCTGAGCCGCCGCCTGAATGATCATGGACATTTCGCGGTTCGATGACGCCGCCGCGTTCCTGAGCCACGCCGGGCCGTTTCTTCGGACCAACGCCATCGACAACAACGTCATGCTCGGCATCGCCGGGCGGCTGATCGATACGCCCCAGGACGACGCGGTCATGGCGACCATCGATGATGGTGGGACGCCTTGCCTCGCCGGACTGATGACGCCGCCGTGGCGGCTTATCGTCTCCACCGGGCTGGTCGAGGCTTTGCGCGATCCTGGCTCGAAGCCTCCGGGCGTTGTCGGGCTGGTTGCAATGGCGGCGCAATTCGTGTCGGCCTGGACCGCCGCGACCGGTGAGAAAGTGGCGTCAGGCACGGCGATGAACCTCCACGTTACTGATCGGGTGGATGCGCCGGTCGACATGAGCGGCGCGCTACGCCTTGCCGAGGGCGCGGAGACGGAATGGGTCACCGAATGCTTCATCCAATTCGCCATCGACATTGACGCGGACGAATCCGAGCGTGGTGAGAGTCGCAAGTCGGCCGCCGCCTATATGGCCCGCGGCGAAGTCTGGGTGTGGGATGTCGGCGGGGCGCCGGTCTCCATGGTCTGTTACAGCCGCATGGGATCGGAAGGCGCCCGGGCCGCACCGGTCTATACCCCGCCGGACCAGCGGCGCCGACCACCTGGCTGCTCGACGGCGGCGCGGACTGGTGCGCGATCTTCGCCGATGTGGAGAACGCCACGACCAACACGATTTACCAAAGAATCGGCTATAAGGAACACGGAACCTATCGGGAGTATGATTTCGCACCATGACTGAACGCATTATCGTCATCAATCCGAATTCATCCCAGGACTGCACCGACGGTATCGACGCGGCCCTCGATCCGCTGCGCCTGGACGGCGGGCCCGAGATCGAATGCCTGACCCTGGCCGAGGGACCGCCGGGAGTCGAAAGCCAGTGCCATGTGGACGGCGTCATCGCCCCCATGCGCAAGCTGGTGGAGAAGACCGACAACCGGGCCTCGGCCTTCGTCATCGCCTGCTTTTCCGATCCCGGCCTGCATTCCGTGCGCGAGACTACGGCCAAGCCAGTGCTGGGCATCGCCGAATCCGCCATGTTGACCGCCTGCACCCTGGGCGACCGCTTCGGCGTCATCGCCATTCTCGCCGCCTCCATGCCGCGCCACCGCCGCTTCATTCGCGGTCTCGGCCTGGAAAGCCGCTTCGCCGGCGAGGTGCCGGTGGGGCTCGGCGTCACCGATCTGGCCGACGAGACCAAGACTCTCGACCGCATGATTGATTGCGGCCGCCGCCTGCGCGACGAAGACGGCGCCGGGGTGCTGATCATGGGCTGCGCCGGCATGGCGCGCTACCGCCAGCGCCTCGAGAACGACACCGGCCTGCCCGTGGTCGATCCAACCCAGGCGGCGGTCACCATGGCCATCGGCGCGGTGCGCCTGGGCCTTGTGACGGCGGCCCAGCGGGGCTGACTACGACGCGCTCAAGGCGAACGGCAGGCCTTTGAGCACCATGCGATAAAGCAGGCGGTTGTCGGCGTCACTTTTGGGTGCGTCCACCGGCTTGGCGATATGCATGGTCGAGCTGTTATCCCAGATCAGAATGTCGCCCGGCCGGTGCTGGTGGGCGTAGCAGAAGGCGGGATCGATGGCGTGCAGCTTGAGCCGTCGCACCAGTTCATGGGCCGGTGCCGGCGGCATGCCTTCGACCTCGGTGATTGATCCGGCCGGTGAATAGAGCGCCCGCGCGCCGGTGACCGAATGGGGCCGGGCCAGGGGGCGGGCCACCAGGGGCGGTAGATTGGCGATGGTGTCGTCGCTCATTTTATGGACGGGAAACTCCCAGTCTTCGGTGCCGCCGACAATGTCGCGGGTGCCTGAATAGCAGTGCCGCGCCATGAGCGGCTCAATCTCGCTCTTGGTTGCGTCGTCCAGCGCCGCATAGGCCGCCTGCATATCGGCGACCACCGTCTGGCCACCGGTGGCCGGCGCCTGGAGACAGTGGAGCATGGTCGCCGCGTCCGGGTCGGGCTCGGCGGCGCAGTCCGTATGCCAGAACGAGGCGCCGTTGCGGTATTCATCCCGGCTCAACAACTCACCGGAATTGCCGACCATGCCCATGCCCGGAATACCCGGAATATCCAGTGGCGACGGGGCATCGCTCACACGGGGATCACCCCAATGGTTGGCGAAGGCGGCGAAGGCCTCCGGCGTCGGGCGCTGACCGCGCAGCAACAGCAGGCGATGGGCGACGAAGGCCTCGGCCAGCTCGCGCATGGTTTTGGGCACCACCGGGCGGGTCACGTCGATGCCGCCGACCTCCATGCCGAAGGCGCCGGGCAGGGGGGTCAGGGTAACGCTGTTCATTTCAATCCGTCTTCCGCGTTGAGGCGGCGCACGATCAGGTCAAGCAAGGCCGCGCCGACCGTGGATTCCGCCATATTCACGGTCAAGGCGATGGTTGTGCGAAGGCTTGCAATATAGACGGCCTCGGTGCCGAAGTAGCCGCCGTACAAATAGTATTCCACGCCGCCGATGTCGTAGACGAACAATCCCATTCTGTATTCGCCGGGGGTTTGCTCGCGCCCGTAGGCAATCGGGCCGCCCCGTTGCGAAGGGATCGTGCTGAGCATGACATCGACAGTCTCCGGGCGGCTGTAGACGCCGCCCGTAAACAAGGCCCGATGAAACAGCAGAAGATCGGCCATGGTCGCCACCAGGCCGCCGCCGTGGAGATCTTCCGACGGGTCGTGATCGAAATTGCTGGCGCCATCGAGATATTAATGGGCGCGCTCAAGGGTGTTAGCCGGGTGGGGATCGAAATCCTCCAGCCAGGTCTTGTGAATCCCAAGTTTCTCGAAGCCCACGAGGTCGCGTATGGCGGCGCCGTAGGATGATGTGCCGCTAACCTGTTCGATGATCTCGGCAAGCTCGTTGAAGCCGGTATCGGTATATCTGAAAACCTCGTCCGGCGGCCCGTAAGGCTGCCCCCAGGCGATGGCGCCCTGCAACTGCTCGAACCGCGTCCAGCAATGGGTGCCGGGGAGCACCTTTTCATTGAAGGTTTCGCAGTCGCTGTAATCGAACAGACCGCTGGTATGGGTCAGCAGGTGGCGAACCTTTATAGCTTCGAGATCATAGTCGCCTTGCGTCATGGTCTCGATGTGGTCGCGCGGCAAATAGCGTTTGATCGGCGCGTCGAGATCAAGCTTTCCGTTCTCCCACAGGCGAAGAATTGCCGCCGCCACATAGGTCTTGGTATTGCTGGCGACCCGAACGGGATGATCGCAAGACAGCGGCGCGCCGGTTTTCTTGTTCGCCACACCGACAGCATGACTGAAGCGAAACGACGCCGCTGGCGCATCAATCTCCATAACGATGCCGGGGACCGCCGGATTGTCGGTCAGCACTTGTTCCATGAATCCTGACATGTCTTGTACGAGTTCAGCGTTGCTCATTAAAGCGTCCTTCAAACCTGGATTTGAACTACCGGCGTATCGGCGCTGGCGATGGCCCAGGTGCAGGTGGCGCCGAGATCGTCGCGGGCGTGCTTGGCCAACTCTTCGGCGGCGTTAGTCAGGCGCTCGGCGCCATCGTCGGCCATGGTTTGCAGCACCACCGTAGCGTCTCGGGTGGTCGGCAGGATACGGCTGCGGGCGTCCTGACGCCAGTTCCAGCGTCGGCACAGCACATGGGCGCCATCGGCCAGCACCACCTCGCCGGGCTTGGGCGGGTCGTAGCTGTCCGGATCGCCGGCGAGGTCGCGGAAACCGTCGCCGGGCCGGCTGTGGCGGAAGGCCAGGGGCGGGGACAAGGCGGCGACATCGTCGGCGCCCACCGGGATGCGGTACTTGATGCTCAACGCGTTGTATAGATCGACCAGGGGCAGCACCCGGGGCAGGCCGTCGCCGCGCTTTATGCGCCGCAGCAAGGCTTCGCAGGCGTTGCGATAGCTGGTTTTCTTGATGCCGAACTGGCGATAGGCGCCGCGCCATTGCTGGATCTCAGTGTGTTCGGCGACCTCCTGACCATGCAATATCTCCAGAGCCTCGGCCTCGGCTGTGGCGGCGAGATGTTCGATACCCGGCCCGCAATCACCCGGCGCGGCCATGCCGCCGATCACCGCGAAGGCAACCTGGAACGCCGGGTAGTCGCCGATGACGTCCTGGATGTCGAGGCTGATCATGGCTACCAGCCGAGGCCGTGCTGAATGTGGTAGGGCTGGCGGGCGAGGCCGACGCAGTAGTGGCCCACGTGATCCTCCAGGACCGTCGCCAGTTCGCGCGCCTCGGCGGTGGCGCCGCGCAGGCGCTCGACCGCCGTTTCCGCATCGACCACCAGTTTGCCGTAGTCGAAGGTGGTGAAGCGGCGCTGGTGGAACACCGTGCGGCCGCCAACCATGACGCTGGAGACGGCGCTGGAATCCTCGCTGTGGACGATCTGATTGGTCGGGTCGTTGAACGGCACAAAGTTGATGTTGTCGAGATCAAGAAACACCAGGTCGGCCTTGTAGCCCGGCGTGATCTGGCCGATGGCGTCGCCCATGCCCAGGGTTCGGGCGCTGCCCTGGGTCGCCGCTGTCAGCACCTCGTCGGTGGCGAGCCAGGTCTCGTAGTCCGGCGAACGCACCCGCGACACGAAGGACGCGAAGCGGGTGGCGTCGAACATGTTCTGATTGTCCGAGCAATTGGAGCCATCGGTGCCGATGCCGACGTTGACGCCGGCCGCCAGCATATTGCGCACCGGGGCGATGCCCGATCCGAGGCGCAGGTTGCTGCCGGGATTGTGCGCCACCGACGCCCCGTTGTCGGCCATGCGTTTGATATCGTCACCGTCGAGCCACACGGAATGGGCGCCGGTGAAATGGGGCCCGAGGAAGCCGAGATCGTCGAGATGGGCGGTCAGGGTTTTGCCATAGCGGGTCATGCCCGACACCGCCTGGACTTTCGATTCCGCCAGATGCATGTGCAGACCCACGTCCTCATCAGCGGCCAGGTCCCGGCACGCGATGATAAACGCGTCGCTGCAATGAAGCGGAATGGTCGGGGCCAGGGCCGGGCGTACCTGGTCGCGATCCTGGGTCCAACCGTGAATCATATGGCGGGCCGCCGCCAGGTTTTCATCAAAGGGCGCCGCCTTGAATTGATCGACCCGCTTGCGCAAGCCACCGGGCAGGGCGTCCACGAGGCCGGGGACGGCCTCGAAGAACAGCTTGTCCGCCATCATCGGCGCGACAACAGCGCGGATGCCGGTTTCGGCATAAGCCTGGGCGACCGAATCCATGCCTTCGGTGGTTGGCAGGGGAAACTCGAAATAGAGGTCGTAGCAGGCGGTGCAGCCCTTGGTGATCATATCGGTGGCGTTGAGCTGGGCCGCCAGGTACTTGTCGCTGTGAATACGGCCGCCGCTAATCCACGGGCCGGCGTTGAGCAGCAACTCCAGGGTCCAGCGGTCGCCCGTGCCCTTGGCCAGGGTGCCATGTCCATGGGTATGGGCGTTGACCAGGCCGGGCATGATGAGACGCCGCTCGGCATCGACTTCCCGGGCGTCCTCGGGCACGGCCATGCCGGGAGCGCCGATCTCGCGAATGACGTCGCCCTCGATCAGAATATCCGAGAAGTCGGCCTTATGGCCGGCAATGTCGAGCAGCCGTCCGCCGCGGACGACCTGGAAACGCGGTGCGGTCATTATGTTGGTCCGATCCGGCGCTCAACGACCGGCCCGAAAGGGCGTTCCTTGGGACCGAAATGAGGGAGAAACGGCATCGGTTTGGCTGGTCTTCCGGCGCAGTGGTCTTGATGGCGCCGACGTTAACACAAATCGGCAGTCGGTGAGGCGGTGTGTTCGCGTTGACAGGGCGCGGCGCGCGACCCATATTCTGCGCTCTTCGCGCCGCTGGCGCCCCGAGGAGGAGGAATGAGCCGTGATTACGCCGATTATGCCGACCTATGCGCGCACCGAGTTCGGGTTTGAGCGCGGCGAGGGGGTCTACCTCCATGCCACTGACGGTCGGCGATTTCTCGACTTCTCGTCGGGCATCGCGGTCAATGCTCTGGGCCACTGCCATCCCCACCTGGTCAAGATACTGACCGAGCAGGCGGGCCAGCTCTGGCATACCTCGAACCTGTTCCAGATGTCGCACCAGCAGCGCCTTGCCGAGCGCCTGGTGGCCAACAGCTTTGCTGACACCATGCTGTTCAACAACTCCGGCGCCGAGGCCATGGAGTGCGGCTTCAAGATGGTGCGCAAGTACCATGACGATTCCGGCAATCCCGGGCGCTACCGCATCATCACGTCGGAAGGTGCGTTCCACGGACGCACCATGGCGACCATCGCCGCCGGCGGCCAGGAGAAGCATCTCGCCGGGTTCGGCCCGACGACCGACGGCTTCGATCAAGTGCCGTTCGGCAATCTCAATATGCTACGCGACGCCATCACACCCGAGACCGCCGCCATTCTGGTCGAGCCGGTCCAGGGCGAGGGCGGCATCCGGCCCATGGATGCCGATTACCTGCGCGCCTTGCGCGCCACGGCCGACGAGTTCGGCCTGTTGCTGTTCTTCGACGAAATCCAGTGCGGCATGGGCCGGACCGGTAAGCTTTTCGCCTACGAATGGGCCGGGGTGACGCCTGACATCATGGCCATCGCCAAGGCGCTTGGCGGCGGCTTCCCGGTGGCGGCCTGCCTTGCCACCGAGCGCGCCGCCGCCTGCATGGGGCCGGGCACTCACGGCTCCACCTTCGGCGGCAACCCCCTGGCCATGGCCGTGGCCAACGGCGTTCTCGATATCATGCTGGCCGATGGGTTCCTCGACGGCGTCCAGCAGAAGGGCGCGGCGTTGCGTCAGCGTCTCGAGGGTCTCGCAACCAAACATGCGGACATTGTTGAAGGCGTGCGTGGTCTCGGCCTGATGCTGGGCATCAGGATTCGCAGCGAAGCGGCCGAGGCCGGCGCCGTGGTCGCCGCTCTGGCCGACAATGGCATGTTGACGGTGCCCGCCGCCGAGAACGTCATTCGCGTACTGCCGCCGCTGACTGTCGAAGACAGCCACATGGACGAGGCCATCGCCATTCTTGACACCACCCTTGCGGACCTGGCGTCATGACCGGGCCGCGCCATTTTCTCGACGTCGACGAACTCGACGGACCGACGCTGCGCCATATTCTCGACTGGGCGGTGACAACCAAGGCCGCGCTCAAGGCCGGCACCGCCGATGCGCCTCTGGCCGGCAAGACCCTGGCGATGATTTTCGAGAAGCCGTCGACCCGTACCCGGGTGTCGTTCGACGTGGGCATGCGCCAGCTTGGCGGCGAGACCGTTATGCTGTCGCCCATCGACACCCACTTGGGGCGTGGCGAGACCATTGCCGATACGGCGCGGGTGTTGTCGCGCTACGTCGATATCATCATGATTCGCACTACCGAGCACAGCAAACTGCTCGAACTTGCCGAGTTTGCCAGCGTGCCGGTCATCAACGGCCTAACCGACCGCACCCACCCGTGCCAGTTGATGGCCGACGTCATGACATTCGAGGAACACCTTGGCCCAATCAAGGACCGTGTGGTGACCTGGGTCGGCGACGGCAACAACATGGCTGTGTCGTGGATACAGGCGGCGGCGCGCTTGGATTTTACCCTGCGCCTGGCCTGCCCCGATGGGCTCAGGCCGCCGCAGGATATTCTTGACTGGGCGGCGACCAACAATGCCGACGTCACCGTCAACGATGACATGGACGCCATGGTCAGTGGCGCCGACTGCATCAATGCCGACACCTGGGTGTCCATGAATACCGAGCGTGGCGATATCAACGAATCCATGTTGACGCCCTATCAGGTCAACGACCGGGTCATGGGTCTGGCCAACGACGGCGCGATTTTCATGCACTGCCTGCCGGCCTATCGTGAGAGGGAAGTGACTGCCTCGGTCATCGACGGCCCTCAGTCGGTAGTCTGGGACGAGGCTGAGAACCGCCTTCACGTCCAGAAGGGCATCATGCAGTGGTGCATGGCGTAATTGTGCGGCCAAGCCTTGAACCGGCCGGGTGTGGCGTGCGATCATAGGGTTCTGCATTACCGCTGAAAGCGCCCCGATGATGACCTTTTCGTCCACTGCTTTGCGCTGTGCCGCCGCGGTCACCGTATTGGTTCTGGCCGCCTGTGAAACGCCGGACCCGACGCCGCGCTATCCTGATATCACCTTTACTCACCAGGCCCCGATCCAGTTCGACGTTCATGACGTCGACTATGTTCAGGCCTATGTGCCGCCGGCCACGATGCCCAATGTCGAACATCTGTTCCCCGTACGCCCGACGGTAGTGGCGCGGCGCTGGGCCGCTGACCGGATTGCCGCGGTCGGGCTCCAGGGGATCGTTCGGGTCACCCTGCTCGAGGCCCCGGTGATTGAAACGGCGCTGGATACGACCTCGGGCATCAAGGGTGCGTTTATCGATGACCAGGCAGCGCGTTACGATGCAAAAGTAATAATCCGCATCGAGATCATCAACAGCCTGGGCGAGACCGAGGGGCGGGTCGAGGCGGTGGCCCATCGCACCCGGAGCGTGCCTGAAGGCATCACCCTGGTGGAGCGCGAGCAGATCTGGTTTGAGCTGACAGAACAGGTCATGCGCGAACTCGATGTCGAACTCGAATCCACGATCAGGCGTTATCTCGGCGACTATATCCGCTGATTAAACCGGTGGCCCGGCTCGTCTATAAGGGGAGTTGATATTCCCGATTAGGCGGCCAGATGCCGCCGCGGATGGTGCCTGGATCGGTGTTGCCGAACAGCACCTCGAAACTGTCGGGCAGTTCGCGGCTATTGGGCATGGCCAGCCACAAGCGGTAGAGACAGCGGCGCTGGCCCGACGCCGCGTCATCCTCGTAAGGATCGCGGGCGTGATACAGCACATGATTGTTGAGCATCTGGATATCGCCCGGCTGCATGGTCATCTCGAAGCAAAGCTCTTGAGCCAGCTCGGCCAACAGGTCGAGGGCCTTGTCCTGTTCCGGGCGCAGGCGGGGGACATCGGGGTTGGTCTGGGAGGCTTCCACGTAAGTGCGTGAATAGTGGGTCGAGAACTTGCCGTTTTTCTGAGTGAAAACCGGAAACATGTAATGCACCGAAGCGTCGTTTACTTCTTCGCCAAAGCGGCTGCGCGGGTACTCGGTAAAGAGTTCTTCCAACAAATCGGGACGGCGCTCAAGCATGGTGTTGTAGATCGCAACGGCGCTGGCGATCTTGCTGTGGACACCGACTTTCGCCTGGTGCGTGCACAGCAGGCTGACCACGTCGCAGCGGTCCGTATGGAAGCGCTGGCCGGCGCTCGAGAAGGCCCGGGTACGGGATGAACGGAAGCCGCCTTCCGTCTCCTGATCATCGATAATTCCGTACTCGTTGGACTTGGCGCCTTCATCCTCGATGGCGGTGATCTGCTGACCTTCCAGGCTCTGGGGAACCAGGGTGCCTATATGATCACCGAACGAAAGATAGAACGCTTTGAGTGAGTCCTGGTGGCGGCCTTCGATGGGGATGCCTCTCAGGCGGAACAGGCCGAGGCCGTTTTCCAGCTCCTCCGCCGCATCTTGGAACAGATCGCCGAAGCCCGCCAGGGGAAGCGTTGTGCGATTAGCCTCATGCCATGGCTGCCCGGAATTCTCATAGGTCGTAATCGCCGTATCGATCTGTTGGACCTCGTCGGCGGACAATTCCCGGATCCACCGCTTGTTGGCGGCGAGCTCGTCTCCGGTCCAGGCAAAGGACCCACTGATGGGGTGGCGTACGCTCGACATGGCGGATATGCCTTTCTTCGCTGCGCCCAAACGTGCTAGGCGCGATCATTCCCAGGTTGCCAGGACCGTATCATAGAAAATTGTACATGTGCCAATCAGGTGAAGCGTGGTCCCTTGAGTTCCACCGTGTTGCCGTCCGGATCCTCGATGTAAAACGACTGTCCGTCACCCTCGGCGCCATAGCATGATTTTACCTCGCCGGCGTCAATGCCATGAGCCGCCAAATGGGCCCGCAAGGGCGCTTCGTCGAACGGTTCGATCCGTATGGCGAAATGGTCCATGTTGCGGCCCTCGGCGCCGACCCCGGCACCGCCGAGGCGCCCCAGTTCGGATGCGAGCGGCACCAGATCGATGATCGCGGCGCCGGCGCGCAGCTGGTAAAGCCCGATGTCCTCAAGCCGACGCTCCACGATGCAACCGAGTACCTCGCAATAGAACCCCAGTGCGCGGTCAATGTCGGCGACCCGCAACACCACATGATCGATACCCTTGATCTCGAAAGTCATCGAGCGTCCTCCTATTCTCCGTAGAGAATACGGTCGTTCTTGTGTTTGGTCAGAGCGCGGGCGTAGCGCCGGGTGAGCTCGGGCATGTTGGTCTCGCCGGGGGCAGGACGGGTCAGGCCGAACACCGTGCCGGGGAAGTCTAGCGGGTCCTGGACTTTCCAGATTTCGTCGTGCTCGCTGGGCGGATGCATCTCCGCCGGATCGCCCACCGCGACCCAACCGATGGGCACGGTGGCGTCGGGCGGCACGTTGGTTTTCAAATGCACCGTGCCGTTGATCCGTACCTCGGCGCGGGTGCCGATGCGAGCGCCGTTGAAGATGGTGGCGCCGGTGGCCAGGAAGACATCATCGGCCACGGTGCAGCCAGTGAGGTAGGCGCGCGGTCCGATGAGCACGTGGTTGCCGATCTTCACCGTGTGGCGGGCCGAGCTTCGGATCACCACGTTCTCCATGACGATGCAGTGATCGCCCAGAGTCACCTTGCCGCCCTCGGCGATAATGGCGGCGCCAAACATAATGTGGCACTGGGCGCCGATGGAAACGTTGCCGCAGACTACGGCGGTGGGTGCGATATAGGCGGTTTCGTGAATCTGCGGTTCTCGTTCCTGGTGCTCGATCAACATGGCGGTTTCCTTCCTGTCCGTCGCGCGGAGAGCGAAAGACTACAGGGACTGGCGCAGGCGGTCCATGAGGCGGCGCATGAAGGCCTCGCAGTCCTCGACATGGGCCACATCAATAAACTCGTTGGGCTTGTGGGCCTGGACGATGTGGCCGGGACCGCAAATCACCGTCGAGGCGCCGGAGCGCCGGAACTTGCCGGCCTCGGTGGCGTAGGAGACTTTCAGGGCCCGGTTGTCGCCGGTCAGGGTCATGACCAGTTGTTCGGCCAGGGACGCCGCCTCGGGCTCCAGCCCCGGCACTCGCGACCGTGGTGTGGTGTGGATGCCCGTATGGTCGGCGACCGCTTTCATGGCGAGTTCAAGATCGGCAGATAACTCGTTGAAACGACTTATTATTTCATCTTCGTCGACGCCGGAAAACAAGTGATACTCCCACCGGAAACGGCACTCGCGCGGAATGATGTTGAGCGCTGTGCCGCCTTCTATGGTGCCCATATGTACGGATGTGTAGGGTGGCTCGAAACCGCTGTCCGGCTTGGCCCGGCTCTTCATTTCCTCGGCCAGGTCGCCCAGGAAGGCAACCATCCTGGCCGCGATCATGACCGCGTTGACGCCCATATTGGTGGCGCTGGAATGGGCTTCGTGGCCGGTGACCAGGGTGTGGAATGAATAGATACCCTTGTGCGCGTTGGCCACGCGCATGCCCGTGGGTTCGCCGACGATGACGATTTGCGGCTCGATTCCGGCCGCCGCGATGCCCTCTATCATTCGGTCAACGCCGAGGCAGCCGATCTCCTCGTCATAACTCAACGCCAGATGCAGCGGCACCGCCAGGCCATGGGCCTTGAACGTCGGCGCCAGGGCGAGGGCGATGGCGATAAAGCTCTTCATGTCCGAGGTGCCGCGGCCGTAGAGTCGGCCATTGTTGCGGACCACCGTAAATGGATCGGTGTCCCAGGCCTGGCCGTCCACCGGCACCACGTAGGTGTGGTCCGACAGCACGACGCCGCCGGGTTGCTCTGGCCCCAGGCTGGCGAACAGATTAGCCTTGCCGCCGTCATCATCGAATGTGCGGGTTGAATCGATGCCATGACCAGCAAGATAGTCGGCGACGAAGTCGATGAGTTCGAGGTTTGAATTGCGGCTGGTGGTGTCGAAGGCGACCAGCCGGTCGATCATCTCAAGCGCCGTGTATTCAGCTCCTGCCATAGCCCGTTCCGGATTGCATGATTTCCTGTTGGCCGCCATGTCTAGCAGCATCGTCTGGTCTTGTCAGCGGGGCCGTTTGGCGGCATGGTCCGGCTTCCTCTATCGGTACTGGAGCCATGGCCGTGAGCAGCTACGAAACCTACGACATCACCAGCCAAAACTACGATCAGACACGCATCCCCGTGGGGACCGAGATCATTCTCGGCTGTCTTACCCGCCAGGGCCGACCCTTGACCGAACTTACGGTACTCGACGCCGGCTGTGGCACCGGCTCCTATTCCAAGGCCATCGTTGGCCATGTGGGCCGCATCGAAGCACTGGACATGAGCCAGGGTATGTTGGGCCAGGCCCGCGCCAAACTCGAAGCCGAGGCGGCGGACGGGCGCATCGCCTTTCAACAGGGCTCGATCAGCGAACTGCCGTTCGACGATGGCAGTCTCGACGGAGTGATGATCAATCAGGTGCTGCATCACCTGCCTGACGACGCCGATGCCGGCTATCCCCTGCACCGCCAAGTGTTCACCGAGTTCGTCCGGGTGCTCAAACCTGGCGGTACTCTGACCATCAACTCCTGCAGTCAGGATCAGATCAGCGACGCCTATTGGTATTATCACCTGGCGCCGGGCGCGCGGCGCGCCATGGGTGCCGGGTTCGCCCCTCTCGAAGCTATCGAGACGCTGCTTAGCGACGTCGGACTGACGCCTCGTGGCCGCTTTGTGCCGGTCGATGCTGTCGGCCAGGGGAAAACCTTTTTCGATGGTCGCGGGCCACTGGAAAAGTGGTGGCGCGACGGGGATTCATTCTGGGCACTGGCCGACGAGGAAGAACTTGCCGCGGCCCTGACCAAGGTCCGTGACCTGGATGCCGCCGGCACCCTCGATACGTTCGTCAGCGATAATGACAAGCCCCGCGGTCACCTGGGCCAGATTACTTTTCTCTGCGCCAGCCGCGACTGACGGGCCGGCCCCGGCCGATACATGGAAGGCTACATCGGGCTTTTCGCCAGCGCTTTTCTCGCCGCTACCATTCTGCCGTTCTCGTCCGAGGTGGTGCTCGCCGCCCTGGTTGCGATGGGCGGCAACGACGGCTTGTGGCTGTGGCTTGTAGCGAGCCTGGGCAACACCCTGGGGGCTGCGGTCAACTGGGTGCTTGGGCGCTATTGCCTGCGATGGCGCGAGCGCCGGTGGTTTCCCGTGGACGGCCCGGCCCTGGAGCGCGCCAGCAACTGGTTCCGCCGCTGGGGCGTGTGGTCCCTTTTGTTCGCCTGGGTGCCCATCGTCGGCGACCCCCTGACCTTCGCCGCCGGCCTGCTACGGGTCAATTTCTGGCTGTTCCTAGGCCTCGTCGGCGCTGGCAAAGCGGCCCGCTACGCCGTCGTTCTGCTCGCCGCCCAGTGGGCCGGCTCGAATTAGTCTGCCGTGAGCGGATAGGATTAAATGGCCATGCCCCACCGGAACGGCGACGAAAAAGGCAAGACGGGTACGCGGCGTGAGAACCAGCCGATCGTCGTCATCGACGCCAATGGTAATGATCTTGCGGGTCTGATAGGTCGAAACGATCAGGCTGCAATCATTCTCCGACAGCCACCCGGTGAACCCGGGCGCCGCCGTCACCCGAGGCGCCGCCCCTGCATCATCGTCCGCCATTCAACTCTCCACGCTCATATCTCCAACAGGCAATCCTGGCGGATTGCCCCGAAAATCAGAAGATAAAATCGTCGGCGTGGAGCAACGTGGAGTCGACACCCAGCAGGCGTACGGAGTCATCAACATCGAGACCGGTGACAGGATCGAGACCGTAGATCTCCGTATCCGCGCCAACCTGGGTGATGATCAGATCGCCCAGCCCCGTGACACTGTCATACTGCGAGAAATCGAGAACGTCGTCTGTCCCCGCCCCGGCCTGGAAGTCGGTGACCGTGTCGTCGCCGTCGCCATTGGCGAAGACGAACAAGTCGTCGCCTGTCCCACCGGTCAGGATGTCGTCGCCTTGCCCGCCGTCGATCGTGTCGTTGCCGCCATCGGTGAACACCCAATCGTTACCGCCGCCGGTCACGACAATGTCGTCGCCGTCGCCCGTGCGTACCCGGTTATCGCCATCGCCGGCATCGATCACGTTGTCACCGTTACCGGCCCTGATGGTGTCGTCGCCGGTGCCGGTGGTGATGGTGTTGTTACCGTCGTCGACGGTGATCCGTTTGCGACCGTCGCCGGCATCGATCACGTTGTCGCCGTCGTCGGCCCTGATGGTGTCGTCGCCGGTACCGGTGATGATGGTGTTGTTACCGTCGTCGACAGTGACCCTGTTGCGACCGTCGCCGGCATCGATCACGTTGTCGCCGTCATCGGCCTTGATGGTGTCGTTGTCGGACCCTACCGTCACATGGTTGTTGCCATCACCCGCATCTATATGGTTGCGGCCTTCACCGCCATGGATCAGGTCATCGCCGTCACCGCCGTCGAGCCGGTCGTTGCCGCCGAGGCCGATCAGGGTGTCGTTACCTTTGCCGCCGTTTAGTTTGTCGTTGCCGGCGCCGCCAATCAGGACATCGTCCCCGTTACCGCTCTTGAGCTTACGTGACCTGATTGCCCCTTGGCCTTGGCCATGACACCCGTTCCCACTGTCGCCCGGTCCGTGTTGCGTACATCGCAAGACCGGTCGGTCAACAATCGCTGACATGCCAACGCCCCGGGAGGGGACCGCATGACCAATTGATCGCTCGAAGGCACAACGGCTTTCGACGATTGCAAGGACGACGAGACGTGATGGCGAACCGGTCAGGCCGGGGATCGGGACAACCCGACCAATGTCCTGGGTGTTCGAGCCCGCATAACAGATAGGGACCCGATCCACGAATACCATCAAGGCCAGCGGTTCAACAAAGCCGCATCAACAGGCCGGACACAAGACTGTACCTGACTAGGTAGCTACGCCGAAATAAGTCCTTGCAACGCGGGAGCCATCCACACAGGACATTGCAGGAGTCAATCGCAAGTTCATTTGGAGGTCCGTGACGAGGTGGTAAAGTCGGATGCGGCCCTAATTTGCACGTCTTTCTATAAAAGCCCAGCGCGTTGGTTGACGGAATAGAATTTTTCCGGCGGGTTACTGCCGCGATTGCGTTAGCGCGTCGAACGACTACCAGACCTCAAGCCCGAAGCCGAACGCGACAATGTGCTGTTCGACATGGCTTCAAGCCAACGCCAGAGTACGTTAGGGCGACCTATGGCGACGGCGTCGAGCCAATCTGGGTGAGGCCGCCGGACTGCCCATTGAAGGCCATTCAAACGGCATTCTAAACGCCGTTCTCGTCACCCATGGCGTCCGGAGCCACACCCCGACTCCGAGAGATTGGTGGGGAATAAATCCCACCACGTCCCGTTACATTTCGGAATATTCCGGCAATTTAATTCTATCCGCTGCGATTTAATTACGGCCAGACTACAGAGGGCGTTCGGGTAAAAACTTGCCGCTGTCTCTTGTATAGTTCAAACGTTTGAACTATCTAATATCTATGTCACAAACCACTGCTCAAAGAAGCGCGGCCAAATCGCGCCCGCGCACCCGTTCCGATGGCGAGGCGAGGCGGGCCAGGTTGCTCGATGCCGCCGGTAAGCTGTTCGCTGATCGGGGCTATGCCTCCGTATCGACCCGGGCTCTGGCCAAGGCCGGTGAGGCCAATTTGTCGGCCATCGGTTATCACTTCGGCGGTAAGGAGGGACTTTATCGCGAGGTGCTGCGACAGCTCGTCGCCGACACGGAACCGATTATCGTTCCCGCTATTACCAACCTCAATGCCGGCGTGGCGGCGGCTGATGGTGACCGTGCCAAGCTTGCCCGGATCATGGCCGGTTTCCTTCGCGGCCTGTTGATGTCAATCCTGAGTAACGAGCGTATGCGCTGGCAGATGCAGCTTATGCTGCGTGAGTTTTACAGCCCGTCGAAGCTCTTTCCCATGTTGCTGGGCGAGCGCATTCACCCTTTGCACAACGCCGTGGCGCGATTGGTTGGCGCCGCCAGCGGCCAGCCCGCCGAGGCCCCGGAGACTCGCCTGTTGACCGCCGCATTAATCGGCCAATGCATGGCGATAGGGGCGGCGCGGCGGGTGGTTTGCGCCCGACTGGGATGGGACGAGTACACCCCCGAACGGGTCGAATTCATCATCAACACCATGACGCCGGCCGCCCTGGCCATGTTCGGGCTTCCCGCGGTCGAACCGGACAGCGATGGAGGCCCGGCATAATGGGCAAGTTTCTCAGGTATGTTTTGCCGCTGATTATTCTCGTCGGCGCCGTGGCGGGGTCCGTGGAGCTGTGGAACTCCCGGCCCCAGGTCGAGGCCAAGCCGCCGGAAGCCAAGGCCCATGCCGTGGCGGCGGTGACGGTGGAGCACCGCGATGTGCGGCCCACCATGGCGCTCTACGGCGCTATCATTGCCGGCCGTGAGGTCGAGCTGCGGCCCCTGGCGGCGGGCCGCGTGGTGGCCGTGGGCGCCAATTTTGTCGACGGCGGCGTGGTCCGGGTCGGTGAGATGCTCATTGCCATCGACCCCTTCGATTATGAGTCCGACGTGGCGGACTATGGAGCCCAGGTCGCCGAGGCCCGGGCCAAGCTCGACGAGACCGCCACCGACCACGCCGCCGCCGGTCAGCTATTGCGCCGTGACAACGAACAGTTGGAACTCGCCCGCCGCGAACTGGCGCGGCGGGAGAAGCTGGCGGATTCGCCGGCGGCCTCGCCCAAGGCTCTCGACGACGCCCGCCTGAATCTCAGTATTCGCGCCCAGCAGGTCATCCAGCGGCAACAGACCATCGACCGGCTGGCGGCCCAGGCGGCCCAACAGCGCGCCGTGATTGAGCGCCGGATGGTGGCGCTCGACCGCGCCCGCCGCAAGCTTGAGGAGACCCGGCTGGTGGCGCCGTTCGATGGCTATCTGGTGGAGACTGGCGTGGCTATCGGCAAGCGGGTCGGTACCGGTGACCGGGTCGCGCGGCTAATCGACGCCGGCCGCCTGGAGGCTCATTTTCATGTTTCCGGCGCCCAGTTTGCCCGTCTGTTGGCCGGTGACGGCTATCATGGCAAGCCCACCAACGTGGTGTGGCGGATCGGTGATCAGGCGTTCCCGTTCGCGGCGGTGATCGACCGGGTCGAGGGTGAGATCGACGCCCAGAGCGGCGGTGTCGATCTCTACGCCCGGGTCGAGGGCGCCGGCGCCGGTGACATTTTGCGGCCCGGTGCGTTCGTCGAGGTCACTCTTGCCGACCAGCTTTACGAAGACGTGGTGAGTCTACCGGAAAGTGCGCTCCATGATGGTGCCGTGGTCTATGTGGCCATTGACGGTGTGCTTGAGGCGCGCCCGGTGGAGGTGGTGGCCCGTAGCGACGATGATGTGCTGGTGCGCGGTGCACTGGCGAGTGGTGAGCAAGTGGTCACCACTCGGTTGCCGGAGATCGGTCCGGGCCTTCAGGTCGACATCAAGTGAACCCGCGCGGCGGCCTCATCGATATTTTTGCCCGCCACCCGACGGCGGCGAACCTGCTGATGATCCTGATAATCACCTTGGGTTTGTTTGCCTATAACCGTCTCAACACCCAGTTTTTTCCCAATTTCGGCATCGATGTCATCAGTGTGACCATCGAGTGGCCGGGGGCCAGTGCCGAGGACGTTGACTCCAACGTGATCCAGGCCATCGAGCCGGAAGTTCGGTATCTCGACGCGGTCATGCAAGTCCGGTCGAGTTCTCTTGAGGGCCACGCCACACTGCTCGTCGAATTCGAGCCCGGCAGCGACATGCAGGTTGCACTTTCTGACGTGGAGACCGCGGTCGGTCAGGTCACGACCCTGCCCGAGGACAGCGAGCGTCCGGTGATCAGGCGCCTGGTGCGCTACGACAATATCACCAGGTTGCTGATATCCGGTCCCTACGGCGAGGCCGCTCTCAAGGCTCAGGCCAAGACCATCCGCGAGGATCTGTTAGCCGCCGGCATCGACAAGGTGGATCTGATTGGTGTCCGCGACGAGGAAATCTGGATCGAGATTGAGCCCGCCACCTTGCGACGGCTTGACCTGACCTTGGGTGACATAGCGGCGCGCATCGCCGAGACCTCCCAGGACATGCCGTCCGGCGACACCAGTGGCGGTGCCGAGCGGCAGATCCGCAGCATCGGCCTGATGAAGTCGGCCGACGCCCTGGGTGATGTGGAGGTTCGGGCCCTGGCCAATGGCGAGAAAATTTACCTGCGCGATATTGCCACCCTGAGCGAGCGTTTCGACGATGGCGGCGTCACCGTCCGCCAGGGCGGTCAGTCGGCCATCGAAATCCACGTTCAGCGCTCGCTTAATGCCGACGCCCTGACATTGGCCGATACGGTCGATGGTTATCTCGTCGATCTTGGCGCCAGGCTTCCCGATAACCTCTCGGTGGTTCAGTACGACGTTGCCGCCGACTTGATTCGCAGCCGGCTCAACTTGCTCTTGTACAATGGCGCCGGTGGCTTGGTCCTGGTCATCGTCATCTTGTTCGTGTTCCTCAATATGCGGGTTGCTTTCTGGGTCGCTGTCGGCATCCCGGTATCCCTGTTGGCGACCATGGTGGCCATGCTGGCCACCGGTCAATCGATCAACATGGTCAGTCTTTTCGGCCTGATCATGGCGCTCGGTATCATCGTCGATGACGCCATCGTGGTCGGTGAACATGCCGAGATTCGTTTCCGCGCCGGCATGGCGCCGCTTGACGCCGCCGAAGCCGGCGCCAAGCGTATGGCGGCGCCGGTGTTGTGCGCCTCGCTCACCACCATCGCCGCCTTCGTACCGCTGCTGGTGATCTCCGATATCATTGGTGACATTATCGCCGCAATTCCTTTCGTGGTCATCGCGGTAATCATCGCCAGCCTGGTCGAGAGTTTCCTCATCCTGCCGGGCCACCTGCGCGGCGCCCTGGGCCATGTGGGTGACACCCCGAGCCGTCCGCGCCAGTGGTTCAACAGCCACTTCGACAATTTTCGCGACGGCACGTTCCGCCGGGTTGTTATGGTCAGTCTGCGGTGGCGCTACGTCACTGTCGCCACGGCGTTGGCGGCATTTATCCTGTGTATTGGTCTGGTGGTCGGGGGGCGCATCGGCTTTGTCTTCTTCCCGTCGCCCGAGGTCGATTGGGTCTACGCCAATGTGGAAATGGTGGCCGGCACGCCGCGGCGCGATACCGAGGCCATGATCGACGAGTTGGAGCGCGCCCTGAAAGCGACCGAGGCGACCCTCACCGGCGGTGAGAGCGCGCTGGTGAATCTTAGTGTCGGCAAGGTTGGCACATCGGTGGGCCGCGGCGTGGTCGGAATTTCCGGCGACCACATGGGGGGCGTAATCGTCGAACTGGTGCCGACCGACGAACGCCACGTGGCCAGCCCCGACTTCATCGCCGCGTGGCGCGCCGAAGTCGCCGATATGCCGGGACTCGCGACCCTGACCATTGTCGCTGCCCGCGGTGGCCCGCCCGGCCGCGAGATTGATGTTCGGCTGTCGGGCAGTAACGCCGCCAGCCTCAAGGCGGCGGCCAGCGAGGTCAAAGGGCTGCTGGCGCGCTACCCCGGCGTCAGCGACATCGAGGACGATCTGCCCTTTGGCAAGCAGGAAACCATTCTTGAGGTCAACACCCGGGGCCGGGCCATGGGTTTCAATACCCAGATTGTCGGCCGCCAGGTGCGTAACGCCTTCGAGGGCGCCATTGCCAAGCGCTTCCCGCGCGGCGACGAAGAGGTGCTGGTGCGGGTCCAGTATCCCCGTGCGGCAGTGGGCGCCACGGCGCTGGACAGTCTTTACCTGCGCGGTCCCACCGGCGCCGAGGTGCCCTTGGGCGACGTGGTCGACCGTCGCGATGCACGGGGTTTCGCCCGCATCAAACGCGAGAACGGGTCACGTCAGGTATCGGTCATCGCCGAGATCGACAAGCAGGTGACCAGCAACGACGAAATTCTCAGCGCCCTCGAACGCGATGGCCTTGCCGACATTGCCCACCGCCACAACGTGACGGCCAGCTTTGCCGGCAAGTCCGAGGAGCAGGCGACGACCCTCGGCGACATGCGGGCCGGCGCCATGGTCGGGCTGGCGGCGATCTATCTCATTCTGGCCTGGGTGTTCGCCAGCTATACCCGGCCGCTGGTGGTCATGTCGGTGATTCCGCTGGGCTTTGTTGGCGCTGCTGTTGGGCATCTGTTCATGGGCTATGACCTGACGGTGCTCAGCCTGATTGCCCTGATTGGACTGTCGGGCATCGTGGTCAATGACTCGATCATTCTGGTCACCAGTATCGACGGCCGGTTGCGTGCCGGCGAGGCGCTCATGGATGCCATTGCCGCCGGCTCGCAGGACCGTCTGCGGGCGGTAATCCTGACCTCGGCGACGACCATCGGCGGGCTCACGCCGTTGATGTTCGAGACCAGCCTGCAAGCCCAGTTCCTTATGCCCATGGCCATCACCATTACCTTCGGCCTGGCGGTCGCGACCCTGCTGGTGCTGATCGTGGTGCCGGCCCTGATCGCCATCCAGGGCGATTTCGGAAGGTTATTGGGGCGTGACCCGGTGACCGTTACCGCTTAGGGCTAGCCGATGGCCGTCGCTGTCCGGCCCAAGGCCTGACGGTTACTTATCGCGCGAAGGATCCGCCGTGCTGGAATCGTTGGACGATGAGTCCACTGAAGAGTCACCGTCGCTTAATGTGAGATCGCTGTTGGGTTCGTAACCATCTACGCCAAGCCGGGCAAGGACGTCCGCGATGTCTGGGTGTGAAAATTTCGACGGACCGGTGTTGTAGACATAGCCCATCAGGGAGGACGGCTCGAATACGCCAAAGAATGCGCCGAACGCACGTTCACTGCTTTCCCACTCGAAATAGAAATCAGAACAGACGACGGCAGGCGTTGTAAAACGCATGTATCCGATCATGCCCACGGGTGATTGAGCGTAGCCGTAATCGATCTCCGCGACGGGACTGCCATCAAAATACCCAAACACCGAGCCAACATTTTCTGCAATCTGGATTAGAGTTCTCGATCCAGGCATCGATTTTTCATAGATTATCTCAGCTCTGTATGAATCCTTTTCATATAGTAGTATCTCTGTCTCGGATCCAAGGTCGGACATTACGTAACGTTCAGTCGTGGCCCCCGCGAACTGCGTCGCGTGAAAAATAACTTCCGAGTCGTCGGGCGAAGTACGCTCCGGTGCCGTGGTTCCGGGATACAGCATGCTGGTATACACATCCCATTTGTAAGAAGACTGGCCGGACAGCAACAGCCAAAGTGCAAGGCATAAAATCAGGCGGCCGTTCGATGTTGTCATAGCCTCCTCCTTTTAACCCGCATTGCCCAGATAGATTTGTGATTTGACGACGGTACAC
>CAZYDR010000031.1:0-36055 GCA_964645285.1 uncultured Alphaproteobacteria bacterium | reverse complement strand
TACCTGCGTTAGCTCGCTGTCGTGATGTCGGAGAATTCGGCCCGTTACATCGAGTCCGGCGACGACCCTCAACGCCATTGGTTGTATTACTATGTTACGGCAGAGGACGTGGCCTGCGCTTTTCGTATGGCTACTCCCCGATTATGTCTATTAGCGGATTATTTGATCAACAAGATGTAAACGCCATGATAATTTGTTAGATGACATTTGGATACACCATATGTTAGTGCTAAGAAGTCTCATAACGAAAATAACGAAAAGCGCCGACATAGGAGGAATCTGAAATGAAGGTATTACCGGTAACACGACGCAAATTTATTGCCATGGCGGGCGCGGTGGGTGTGTCGACGATCGCGAAGCCGAGGCATTCTTGGGGGCAATCGGAGAAGGTTATCCAAATCCGCAGCCAGTCGGATATTCAGGGCATTGATCCGATCAATCCCGCTGCCTCGGCCGACCAGGACGTCATGATGGCCGTGTTCAACAAGCTTGTGTCATACAAGCCCCTTTACGGTAACACGCCGTCCGACGAAGGTTGGGGTTGGGAGCTCGAGGCGGCGACGTCGATCGAGACGATGGACCCCACGCACGTGAAGTTCGAGTTGATGCCCGGCGTCATGTGGACCAATGGCTTCGGGGAAATGACCTCGGAGGACGTGAAGTATTCCTTTGAGCGGCATGCCAAGCTGGAATCCTGGACGGCGGTCGACTGGGAGCCTCTCACGGAAGTCGAGATCATCGACAAATACACCGGCGTGTTGACATTTAGCGAACCTTTCGCGCCGCTGTTCAACAGTACGCTGCCCTACGGTTCCGGTACGATCGTCTGCAAAGCCGCGGTCGAGCAGCTCGCGGAGAAGAAGTTCACGGTGGAGCCGCCCGCAACCTCAGGGCCGTACAAGATCGAATCGTGGTCACCGAAGCAGAAGCTGGTGTTGACCCGCCATGATGGTTGGCCCGGCGCCAAACCGGAGTTCGACCGTATCGAGATCATTCCCATCGACGATGCAAAGACGGCAGAGATCGCTTTTGAGGCGGGGCAGCTCGACATGACGGCTGTCGCGGCAAGCTCGCTTCCCAGGTATGAGTCGAACATGCCCGCAGGAACCAACATGCGGGTCTACCCGTCACTGTATTACGAATGGCTTGGAATGAACGTGGATCACGAGCCGTTTGGCGACGGCCGGGTCCGTCAGGCCATTCAGCTTGCTATCGACGTCGATGCAATCCTTAACGGGGCTTATTTCGGCGCCGCAGATCGTGCTACCGGAATCATCGCACCCGGGCTGGTCGGCCATCGAGCCGGCAACAATATTACCGAACCCAACCTGGAGAAGGCCAAAGAGCTGTTGGCCGAGGCTGGCTTTGGTAACGGGTTCAAGACGACCCTTGACGTCCACAACATCACCGACCATATGTCCGCAGCCCAAGTGATTCAGGCAAATCTGATGCAGATCGGAATCGAAGTGCAGATCAACTCGCACGATTCTGGCACCTTTTGGACACTTGGACTCGAATCAGAGGGCGATGCGTGGAAGGGCATCCAGCTTATTTATAACCGCTATTCGATGGCGCCCGATCCCTATTGGGCGACAGCATGGTTTACACCCGACCAAGTTGGCGAGTGGAACTGGGAGCGCTGGAACAGTCCTGAGTTCGGTGAACTCCATACTGCGGCGGTTAAGGAAGTCGACCCACAAAAACGTCATGACATGTACGTTAAAATGCAGGACATGATGGAAGATTCCGGCGTTTACACGTTCATCACCCACAACGTCAACGCGTTCCTCTATCGGGATTGGTTGGTGCCGGCCATGCGTCCGGATGGTGGCAATCTGATGTATCGCCAGTTCGGGTCAACCTGATCACCTGTTCTCCCTGATGGCCTAGACTAGCACGGCGGCGCTTAAGGCAGTGCCGCCGCGCACTCCTTTTGCCACCACTTCCGATACAATGAGCGTCGAATGATTATTCGCGATGAGTTCCCGCGTCCGGTTCGGGAAGTCGAGAACCTGAGGATTCCTCTGTCGGACGGCACCCGCCTCACCGCGCGGCTTTGGCTGCCGGAAGACGCCGAGCGCGATCCAGTACCAGCCATCATCGAATACATTCCTTATCGTCAACATGACGGGACGGCGACCCTGGATGCGCTCACTCACCCGTTTTTCGCCGGCCACGGCTATGCCGCGTTGCGCGTCGATATCCGGGGCAGCGGGAACTCGGAAGGAGTCTTGCGCGACGAATACCTGAAGCAGGAACAAGACGACGCCCTCGAGGTCTTGGCATGGCTCGCCAAACAACCTTGGTGCACCGGGAATGTCGGTATGATCGGAATTTCCTGGGGCGGGTTCGCGGCGCTCCAGATCGCCGCCCGTCGGCCGCCGGAGCTCAAGGCGATCATAACCTGCTGTTCGACGGACGATCGCTACGCCGATGACGTTCATTGGATGGGGGGGTGTTTTCTTAACGACGGCATTTCCTGGGGGACCGGGCTGTTCGGCGGAATCTGCCGCCCGCCCGACCCCGCCGTTGTTGGGGAGCAGTGGAAGGGGCAGTGGCTGGCGCGCCTCAAGGCGACCGAGGTGCCTCTTGTTTCATGGCTCAAACATCAGAGGCGCGATGATTTCTGGCGCCACGGGTCGATCTGCGAGGACTATGCCGATATCGAATGCGCCGTCTATGCCGTCGGCGGTTGGACCGACGGCTATTCGAATGCGATCTTTCGGCTAATGCAGCATTTGCAGGGGCCGCGGCGGGCTCTGATCGGGCCGTGGACTCACGTATACCCTCATTTCGGCGAACCTGGCCCGGCAATTGGATTTCTCCAGGACGCTCTCCGGTGGTGGGATCGTTGGTTGAAGGGAATCGACACCGGCGTCGACCGGGAACCGATGATCCAGATGTGGATGCAGGAAGCGTTGCGCGCTCATCCCTCCGAGCCCCAAGTCGGGGGCCGCTGGTTGGGCGCTCCAGGATGGCCGCTGAATCAGGGATCGACGAAGGAGTTCTGGCTCGACCAAGGACGCCTTTCGCCGACGCCGGGACCACAGCGCCATCACGAAATTCGCTCGCCGTTGACGTGCGGGCTGGGCGGCGGTGAATGGTGTCCGAGAGACGCCGGTGGCACCGGTCCCGAGTATCAGTTTGATCAACGTGAGGATGACGGCCGTTCGCTCTGTTTCGAGACCGAACCCTTGACCGAGCGGTTGGAAATCATCGGTGCGCCGACGTTGTCGATAACGCTGAGCGCCGATCAACCGGTCGCCATGTTGGCTGTGCGGTTGTCCGACGTCGCCTCTGACGGCACGTCCTCGCGGATCACCTTTGGTTTGTTCAACCTCTGCCATCGTGATGGTCACGCGGAGCCCAAGGCCATCGTGCCAGGCGACAGTATGAGCTTGACGCTGCCCCTCAAGCTCGTGGCCTACGCCTTTCTCCCCGGCCACCGCATTCGCTTGGCTCTCTCCAATACGTACTGGCCTATGGCTTGGCCGTCGCCGCGGGACACCACACTCAGTCTCGCCGCCGGCGAGACCTCTTTGGCGTTACCGCTCAGTCATTCTGGGCAGGTTACGGAACTCGGCGAACCGTTTGAAGCGGCGGAATGTTCGCCGCCATTGCCGACAACCATGCTGGATGATGAGAAAATCCAACGCACGATCAACCACGATGTGGGCCGGGGAACCGTCACAATCGTCCACCAAGAAGACAGTGGGCCCGTTTCCTTCGATGGTATCGGTCTCGTTGTACAGCGCACCATGAGCGAGTCCTTCCGTATTACCGAAGGTGAATCGACCTCCGCGAATACACACATGACTCGGACCGCCGAGATGCGCCGAGGGGATTGGTGCGCCAAGACCGAAAACACCTTAGAGGTCACATGTGACGAGGCGAATTTTACCGTATCCGCGCAGCTAGACGCGTTCGAGAACGGCGAACGGATCTTCTCGCGTTCCTGGGACGACACGATCCCTCGCGACCACGTGTAGCGAGATGGCGCGGGACCCTCGCTTAGATATCCTCTTCGAACCGGTGCAGATCGGACCCGTTACGGCGCGGAACCGCTTCTAACAGGTACCCCATTGCACGGGAATGGGGTACGTCGTTCCGCAGACACTTGCCGCCATGCGCGCGGTGAAGGCGGAGGGCGGCTGGGACGTCAATATCGGCGATTGCTGGACCACCGCCAACGTGTACTGTGTAGAGGGTCATATGCTTACGTATAGCCTGTTCCGTATGGTTCCGAAAAGAACGTGGCGTATTCGCTGTTAAATGCCACGTAGTCATCAGGGTCTTGCCGCTGGTTCATCGGTTAGAGTTCCGACCGAACGGCCCGATGACCTTCTGGAGGGTATGCCGACGGTTCGTGGTGTAGGGGCGGACCTCCCCGGGCCAGCGTCCGGCCTCCACCGCCGCGGTCCATTCCTTGCTCACCAACACGTCAGGGCTCTCGATTTCGTAGATCGCGGTGTAGGCGGGCTCGCCCCCGACGGCTACGCTGCGCCGTTCTCCGCCGATGGTGATGGCGAAGGACTCGGCTTTGATCCGTATTACCGAGACGACGCCGGGCACTTTCAGCAGGTTCGGCACGTGCTCGTCGTCGTAGACCTCGTTGAAGAGCGCTTCCTCGTCGGGTTCGACGTCCATGCTGGCGAAAAACAGGTATTTGGTAGCTATCGGCATGTGCGACCTCCTTAGCTTTTGTTTTCCTCACGTCGGCATAGCCGTTGTGATGGGACGAGCAAACATTTTGATGGTTGGATGGCCTGCGGGCGCAAGTGCTGTCCTATCCTATTACCGGGGAATTTTCGGATAAGACGATCATTAAATTGGAATTGGTTGTCACCGAGACGCAATGATTCCTTGATACAGTTCTCGGCAAGGCTGTGGAACAGGTCGAGGAATTGACTGCTCCCGCCAGACTTGGGCCTATCTATGCGGTTCTCGATCCACTCGCATGTATGCTCGCGAAATTGTCTCTCGGTCCAAGGAGCTTCGTCGAATTCATTGTGCACGAATAGATCTCCGTAAATTTAGCCAAGTACAGCCCTAACAATTGAACAACTAAAACCTACCGTTGCGTCAATAGCCCCTATCATCGCGTGCAGTAGCTTACCACACGATAGATAGTTATGACGAGTAAGGCACTCCACGCCGAGGCGCGTGATCTGAAGGAGGCGCTGGCCGAGGAGATGCTGGAGAACCGGCTGCCCAAAAAAAAGTATGATCGGGGATGGGGGAGACGAGGCATGAGGTATCCTGCAGCGGAGAAGCTGAAGATCATCCGCCTGGTGGATCAATTTCATCTCGGTGTCAGGCCGACGCTTAAAAAGCTCGGCATTCCGAAGACGACATTTTACCGGTGGTTTGATCGCTATGTGGCCTTCGGCGAAGCTGGCCTTGAGGATCGCAGCAGCAATCCTGGTCAGGTGTGGAACCGTATCCCAGACAATGTTCGCCAGGAGATCATTGATCTTGCCTTGGAAGAGACGCAATTGTCGCCTCGGGAACTGGCCGTGACGTTCACTGACACGAGACGCTATTTTGTCTCAGAAGCGTCTGTCTACCGGCTGCTCAAGGCCCATGACCTGATCACCAGTCCAGCCTTCATCGTCATCAAGGCGGCTGATGAGTTCCGTGACAAGACTCCACGGCGGCCTCGGTTTATGCTCACGCCATCAAACACGGACGATCATGCCTGAGGTCAACCATGCCCGATAGAGAGAACACCTTCATGCCGCCGGGCGAGGCGCTGGGCGCGGAAATCATGGCTCGCGCCGAAGCGGCGGCGGTCCATAACGAGGCCAGCGAGGGCATCACCCGGCGCTTCGCCACCCCCGGCCACCGTGCGGTGAGCGATCTCGTGCTGGGGTGGATGCGCGAGGCCGGCATGACTGCCTGGGTCGACGACGCGGGCAACACGGTCGGACGCTACGAGGGCACGTCGCCGGGGCTGCCCGCGCTTTACATCGGATCGCACCAGGACACCGTACGGTCGGGCGGCAAGTATGACGGCATGCTCGGCGTCATCACACCGATCTCCTGCGTCAAGGCGCTCCATGAGAACGGCGAGCGCCTGCCCTTCGCCATCGAGGTCTTCGCCTTCGGCGACGAGGAAGGCGTGCGTTACGGCACCTCCTTCGTCGGCTCTGCCGCGGTCGCCGGCAACTTCGACGCGGACTGTCTGATGCGGCTCGACGACGACGGCATCAGCATGAACCAGGCGATGCGCGACTTCGGTCTCGATCCGGCCAAGATCCCGGCCATCGCCCGCAAAGCCGAAGACGTGCTCGCCTACGTCGAATTACACATCGAACAGGGCCCGGTGCTCGAGGCCGAGGGCCTGCCCGTCGGCATCGTCACCTCGATCGTCGGCGGCACCCGATTGAGCGTCGCGATCAGCGGCGTCGCCGGCCACGCCGGCACGGTGCCGATGGTGCGGCGTCACGACGCGCTGACCGCGGCATCCGAGGCCGTGCTGGCGATCGAGCGGCGCTGTTCGGTGCAGGACGGGTTGGTTGGCACGGTCGGCCGGCTCGCCGTCGTGCCCGATGCGATCAACGTGATCCCCGGCGTCGTCCGCTTCACCATCGACATCCGGGCGCCCGAGAACGCGGTGCGCGATGCCGCTGTCGCCGATGTCCGCGCCGAGATCAAGGCGCTGTGCGCGCGGCGTGGTGTGAACCTCGACCTCGACCAGGCTAATCAGAGCGACGCCAGCGTTTGCACGCCCTGGATCATGGACCAGATCGAGGGCGCCGTGGCCGGCGAGGGCATCGCGCCGCGCCGGCTGTACAGCGGCGCCGGCCACGACGCCCAGGCGTTCGACGGTCTGACCGATATCGGCATGCTTTTCGTGCGCTGCAAGGACGGCATTAGCCACAACCCGGCCGAGGCGATCACCGCCGCCGACGCTGGCACCGCGGCGCGCGTCATGCTGCGCTTCATACGCGGCCTCGAAGCGCCCTGACACCGAGATCGTATGGGTTGACGAACTAGTCACCCATGGGTCGCCACAAAGGTCTGGCTCCTACTATCGAAAAGTGTTGCTCTAACACTTTGGCGATGCCACGATCATGGAGGTATCTTGAACAATGCGCGCAATTGTCGTTGAGAGCCCGGGCGGCTTGGAAACACTCCAACTCAAAGACGTGCCGGCGCCCGAACCCGGACCCGGCGAGGTCGTCGTCGCCGTTGCCTTCGCGAGCTGCAATTGGAGCGACATCCAGAAGCGTCTTGGCGTCTATCCCGATCCCGTCGCCTATCCGGCAATTCTGGGCGGCGAGGTATCGGGTCATGTCGTCGCCAAGGGGCGCGGTGTGCGCGGACTCAAGATCGGCGACCGCGTCGCGGCACTGACCGGTCTCGGTGGCTTTGCCGAGCGGGCTGTGGCGCCGACCGAGTTGGTCATCCGCCTACCCGACGAATTTCCGCTCGACCTTGGCGCGGCCTTCCCGATGGTCACGTTGACCGCCTATCACCTGACGCGCAGCGCCTATCACGTTCGCAAGGGCGAGTTCGTTCTCGTGCACGCCATAGGCGGCGCTGTCGGTTTGATGCTGACACAGATGCTCAAGGGCTTCGGCGCCAAGGTCATCGGCACGGTGGGTGGGCCGGGCAAGGGCGATCGCGCGCTGGCCTGGGGTGCCGACCGCATCGTCGACCGTAGCGCCGAGGACTTCGTCGCCGCTGCGCGTGACTTTACCGGCGGCAGGGGCATCGACTTGGTCATCGACTCGCTCGGCGCCGATATTCTCGAACGCAGCTTCGATACCCTGCGCGCCTATGGCCACATCATCAACATCGGCGAAGCCGCAGGTTATCCCGACTTCCCGATCCGCCCCAAGCTCTACGAAAACTCGACCTCGCTCGCTGGCTTCGAGATGCTGCACGCGAAGCCCGGCTCGGCGCGATGGCGTCGCGGCGTCAAATTCGTCATCGACGGCTTCACGAGTGGCCGGTTGCAGCTGCCGATCGAGGGTGTCTTCCCACTCGAAAACTGCGTTGATCTACAGCGGCGGCTCGAACAGCGCGGCGTCAGTGGCAAGCTGTTGCTCGACGTCGGCGTGAGTTGCCGACTAGTTGAGCTGCCGTAAATTCGAACTCACGATTTTAGCGTCGCCGTCAACTCTGGTACCCAGTGAAGCAGCCGCCGCTGCACGAAGCGCAACGCGAAATCGAACAGAAAGCCGATGATGCCGATGTTCAGCATGCCGAGCATCACTAGGTTCGAATTGCCGGTGTTTCGGGCCAGCATCACCACCGTACCGAGCCCGCTGTTCGAGCCTGCCGATTCGGCGATCAGGACGATCATCCAGGCGCCGAACAGGTTGAGACGAAGCAACATGAACAGGCTCGGCAGCATGGCCGGCAGAATCACCTGCGTGTAGGTCTGCAGATGGCTCGCACCGAGGATTCGGGCGACCTGTAGGTAGGTGTGGTTGACCGTGTCGATCTCGGCGATTGTCGCCAACACAATGATGAAGAAGACCGCCAAGAAGACCATGAATATAGCCGGTCCGTTGCCGGTCCCGAACAGATAGACCGCAACCGGCAGCCAGGCGAACGGCGAGATCGGCGCAAGCATGGTCACGACCGGCAGAGTGAGCTTTCCGAACACATTAAAATAGCGGATCAGCGTGCCGAGGATCACGCCCAGGATGAAGCCCATTCCGAGACCGGCCATGACGCGCCGGACCGAGTGCAACGAGGTCCGAAGAACTGCTGTGACCGCGCTCGGCTCTACCTCCTCGCCGGGATTGATGTTGCTCGAGTCAAAATGCTGAAGCTGATTGGGAATGTCAGCCAGGAAAATGTGTGGCGGCGGCAGGAACTGGGCGCTGTAGAGGCCCATCGCATAGGTTAGTTCCCAAAAGCCGAGGAACAGGCCGACGGAGATTAGCCACCAACATATCCGGCGCAAGCTGTCGCGAATGCCTTGCGGCTTCATCCCTGTCGTTTCTTCCCTACGGTTTCGACCGGTTCGCGGGCCATTGTACAAAAGCTCCTATAAGCGGCTCATTCAGCAAATGCTGGTCGGCCGCGGCGCTCAATCGCGGGAGTTGAAGGCGTAGAATGGGTTGCGCTGTTCGGCGTCGAGATAGCCATCGTAAAATTTTTTGACGTGCGGCAGCAGGTCGCGGCTGAGCGCGATTCGCCGGATCTCGTCGTCGCTTGCGAGTCGGGATAGGGACGCGGCGAACTCGGCCAGCACCGCCGCCTTGTCGACGCGCGTGAAGCGGCCGTCGCGCAGCACCGGCTCGCCGCCGACGAGCACTGTCTTGACGCCCGAGGATTTGGCGCGGTGGACGATCGCATCGACCACAGAAACGTCAATATCGAGATCGAGAAACGGGTAGGCGATATCGCGCCAGCTCATGACCACCAGATCGGCAGCCTTACCAACTTCAAGCTTTCCGATGTCGGTATTGAATGGCGTCGTGCGGGCGCCGTTCTCGGTCGCCATGCGCAGCACCTGGGGCGACGTTGTCACGCTGTCGTCGAATCCCGGTTCGCGGTGCAGCTTGAGCACCATGCGCATCTCTTGCAGCATGTCGCGGTCGTCGTTGATGCCGGCCTCGTCGATGCCTAGCGCAACATTGACGCCGCACGCGTCGAGTTGATTGACAGGCGCGATGCCGCTCCGAAGACGAAGGTTCGAGCTCGCGTTGTGGCAGACATGGCTTCCGGTCATCGCGGCGAGCTCGATATCGCCCTGGGTGAACCAAGTGCTGTGGCCGAGCGTCAGCAAGGGCCCGAGCATGCCCTGGCGATGGAGATAGTCGAGTGCGGTGCTGCCGCCGCGCCGCCGCGCATACTCCCTTTGGTAAGCGCTTTCGACCAGATGCATGTGCATCGGCACCTGGTACTTTTCGGAAACCTCGCGGACGGCCGCGAGCGCCGCGTCCGAGCACCAGTGCAGATTGGTCGGGCCGAGCTGGATGCGAGTGCGTTCGCGGCCGTTGTACTTGGCGTATGTGTCTTCGAACAGGCCGATTTGCTCGTCGAGTGACAGTTTCGATTTATCGAGGAATGTGCCGAGTTCGGCGCCCAGCTCGCCGGGCAGGCGTTTTAGAAAATCCGCGTCGTTTTCATAAACGATCCGGTTCTGGTCGCGCAGCCCGTAAGAGAACGACACCCGCATGCCGATGTCACCATACGCATCGATAACTTGGCCGATCACCGATTCGATATTCTCAAGCGGACGCGGGACCCAGACTTGCAAGTGCTGCACCGCGGTAACCCCGGAGCCGATCATCTCGAACGCCGAATAGAGAGTGTCGAGATAGTGGTCGACAGCGCGCCCGGCGATGCGCGTGGCAAACCACAGTTCGAGTGCGTAATCGCGGGAACCGAGTTGGATCGGTGTCAAACCGACATGGTGGTGGCTGTTGATTAGGCCGGGTATGACGACGTCATCTGTTGATCCGATAATCTCGTCGGGCTGGTATTTTTGGGCGATCTCGTCATGGCCGCCGATGTCGACGATCACGCCATCGCGCTGAAAGACCGCACCGTCCTCGATGATCGTCGCTTCATGCCGGTCGACGACACCGCAGACGACGTATTTGCCCTGGATTAAGGACGACGGCATGGAACCCCCTTCAGTCTGCGGCTTGGCGCGCCAGGATCGACGTGATTCGAACCGGCGGCGGGCTACGCCCTAATCTTATCCTTGTCGCTGATCTGTTCTTGCTCGGCGAAGGCGCGGTCGACCTCGTCGGCCAACAGATCGATAAGATGGTCGCGCAGCTTGTGTAGCCTTGGGTCGCGCGGGTCTCGGGGCCGCGGCAGGTCGATCGGGACGATGCTCTTGACGGTGCCCGGCCGCGCCGTAAACACCACGACACGGTCGGCGAGCGCCATCGCTTCGTCGATATGATGGGTCACAAACAATACCGACGCGCCGCTGTCGCGCCACACCTGGATCAGGAAGTCTTGCAGCTTGGACCGCGTCTGCACGTCGAGCGCGGCAAAGGGCTCGTCCATCAATAGCACGCTCGGCTCCATCGCCAGGGCGCGAGCGACCGCGGCGCGCTGGCGCATGCCGCCCGACAATTCGTCGGGGCGCTTGTTCTCGAAACCGCCAAGACCGACCTTGTTCAACAATTCCCCGGCAACCTTGCGCCGTTCGGCCTTCCCCACGCCGCGCAATTTGAGCCCGAAAGTCACGTTCCCGACGACCGAGAGCCAGGGATAAAGAGACGATTCCTGAAAGATCAGACTGCGGTCGCTGTCGGGGGTCGTTACCGGAATACCGTGCCCCTCGATCGCCCCCCCGGTCAGATCTTCGAGCCCGGCAATCAAGTATAAAAGCGTCGACTTGCCACAGCCACTGGGCCCAAGCAGGACGACAAATTCGTTCTGAGAGACTTCGAGATTGAAGTCCTTCAGCGCCTCGACCGCGCGGTCCGTACCCACGCCCCAGACCTTGCTGGCGTTTATGCAACGGACCGCCGGCGCCTCGCCGATTGCTTTCGCCCCACCTGTTGCCGTCGCTGCAGTGCCTGATTCGCTCATCGACTAAACTCCTCTTTCACCCTACGGCACCCAATAAAGAACGCGCCGCTGAATCTCCCGCAACGCGACGTCCAACGCAAATCCTACGACACCGATTATGGCCATCGTGAAAAACGCCAGCTGGGCGTTGAAAGTGTTCCGCGAGATGATGACCACAAGACCAAGCCCACTGCCGATACCGACCGACTCGGCGATCAGTACGATCATCCACGCGGCGAACAAGTTGAGCCTAAGGACGACGAACAGTCCCGGCAGGATCGCTGGCAGGATGACTTGTATGAAAATTTGCAACCGCGACGCACCCATGATGCGCGCGACTTGGATATACGATGGCGGCATCGTATCGATCAGGTTCAGCGTCGCCAACGTCATGATGAAGAACAGCGCGATGTAGACCAGGAAGATCGCCGGCGCATTGCCTAAGCCGAAGATCAGCATGGCGATCGGCAGCCAAGCGATCGGCGAGACTGGCGCCAGCAAATTGATCACCGGCAGGATAAGCCGACCGAATAGTGGCGAGAACCGGATCGCCATGCCGATGAAGAGGCTGCCCACCAGTGCCACTGCAAGGCCGATTAGGACACGCAGCGTCGAAGCGCCGATCGTCTTGAGGACGGTTATCGTGACCAGGGTCGTCGTCGGGTTGCCCAGCCGGGTCGACTTGTCGAACATTTTGGCGACGTAGAAGAGGTCCTGCGTAAAGATATGCGGCGGCGGCAGAAGCATCGGGTTCGCCCAGCCCATGTACCAGCTAAATTCCCAGATGCCGACAAACAGAGCGACCGAGGCAATCCACCAAAACGCAGCGGCGGCGAACTTCATCAGCCGGCTGGACGGTTCTTTTGCTGTTGTCGTACTCATTTTTGCAACGATGCCTGCGTTACGGGGACCCAATGGAGTATGCGCCGTTGAACCAGGCGCAGAGCAAAATCGAAA
Source organism: uncultured Alphaproteobacteria bacterium (assembly GCA_964645285.1). Taxonomy (GTDB): domain Bacteria; phylum Pseudomonadota; class Alphaproteobacteria; order JAAXGF01; family JAAXGF01; genus JAYZAP01. The sequence continues at coordinate 23,599 of CAZYDR010000031.1, read as the reverse complement.
ACGAAACCGACGGTGCCGATGACCATCATGGTGATCATCACCAGATTGGCGGCGCCCGTGTTGCGCGCCAGCATCACGAGAGCGCCAAGCCCGCTGTCCGAGCCCGCCGATTCGGCGATCAGTACGATCATCCAGGCGGCGAACAGGTTAAGCCGCAGGATCATGAACAGCCCCGGCAACACGGCTGGCAGGATGACCTGTGAATAGGTCTGAAAACGGGTCGCGCCCATGATCCGGGCAACGTTCAGATAGGTTTCCATGACGTTGTCGATCTCGGCGATGGTGGCTAGCGTGATGATGAAGTAGACGGCGAGAAACACCAAGAATATGGCCGGCTTGTCGCCGGTACCGAACAGATAGACCGCCACAGGCAGCCAGGCGAACGGTGAGATTGGCGCCAAGAGAGTGACGACCGGCAGCACCAGCTTGCCGAACCAGCGGAAGTAGCGGATCAATGATCCCGACAAAACACCGAGCACGAAGCCCAGGCCGAGTCCCGCAACGACGCGCATGACGGTCGCCGAAATCGTCTCGGCAACCGCGTGGAGGTGGCTCGCTGCGGCCGCTTGGCCGGCGTTAGCCTGGCTGAAGTCAAAGTTCGGAAGTTGGTTCGGAATATCGGCGAGGAAGATGTGTGGCGGCGGCAGGAACGTCTCGCTGTAGAGTCCCATCGCGAAGGTCAGTTCCCATACGCCGAAGAACAGGCCGATTGAAACAAACCACCAGATGATCTGGACTACCCGGCCGTTGGCACCTTGCGATCCCACCGATCCCTCCGTTAACGATCCCACTCTATGCGAGCAAAATTAAGCCACAAGCGAAAAGGTGCGGCAAGCGACCCGTGGGCCACTTGCCGCATTAAACAAGCATAGTCGACGTTAGTGACTAGACGACGATGAGCGAGCGGTAGAGTTCGGGCTCTTCGGCAATAACCTCATCGAGCATCGACCAGTCGAACGCGCTTTCGTCGATCGGCTCGCGCGTATAGCCCAGCTCCATCATCGACGTCGAACGGTCGATCATGAACTGCTGATGGCGCCGTTGGTCGATCATCAGAAACTGCTTGGTCGAGGCGTCGATCAGGGTCTCGAAGTCGGTCTTGTAGTACGTTCCGACAGTGTCCCTGCACGCCCCCATGCGGTCTTTTTCGGAATAATGCTGAGCTTCCATGAAGGTCCGGATGAGGTTCTTCACCGCATCGCGTTCGGCGTCGATCAGCCGATCGCTCACTGCGATCACGCAGTCGCTGTAGAAGGTGCCATAGATGTCTGTACCGTCCGACAGCATGTTTGAGCCTGGAACGGCTTTCATCGCCTGGGTGGCATAAGGCTCGATGTGGCAGATCGAATCGACCTCGCCATTGGCGAAAGCCTGGACGATTTCCGGCGACGAACCCATGAACTTGACGTCCATGTCGACCCAGTTGCCGCCATTCGCGGTCACCCAGTCGTAAGGCAGCACTTCGAGGGTATCCGCCTGGAACGTCGCCAGACTCCCGCCGAAAAGCTTCTCGGCGCTGTCGATGTGTGGCTGGGAGACGATCACGCAGCCCTCGACGCCGGTGCCGGCGACGATCTTCACCGGTGCGCCCTTGTCGATCAGCGTGAAGAAGTTCGAGTACGGGACCGACGTCAGATCGACTTGGCCCGACCCGAAAATCGCCGCGATGTCAGCGCTCGTCGGCGCGTTCACGAACTCTAGGTTGATGCCATACTTTTCGGTCATCTTGTTCGCATGGGCCAGAAAAATGGCCATATTGCACAGACCCGAGCCATGCGTTGCCCGAACGTTCAGGTCGCCAGCCAACGCCGGACGGTTGATACCCGCCAGCATCGCCGCGGTTGTGGCACCGCCAACGCAGCAGTGGCAAAGAAAATCACGCCGCCCTAGCAACGGTACGTGCGAATCTTCATGTGAATGTAAGTTCTTCGTCATGACGATCATCTCCCTTGGTGGACAGATTTTAGAGTGGATTCCGGGCACTCAAAGCCCGCACGGTCCAACTCGGCAGACAACAGGTCGAACGAAACGACCTCGGCTGGAAGTTGGGCGTTTGACGGGACAAGCTCAAGCGAGACGAGCGAATCCCAACGGTCATAGACCGTTTGTTCCAGATGACGGATGTCAATACAGGGTGGTTGATGGCGCGCGCCGATCTCAAGGTCTTCGCGATCATAACCCGGGTAGTGCCGCTGGGCGTAGTCGAGCATGCCGCTCGGGTCCGCCGCGATCATGGTTTCGGCACGGATCATCGCGCGCAACGCGGCCGATACGAGGTCGGGCTTGGTTTTAAGAAAGCTCGCCGTGGCGACCAGAACCGTGTCGGGAAAGGGATCTCCCCACAGTTCGGTACCGTCGCTCAGCTGCACCGCACCGAGCCGTCGGACGCGCGAGGCGTGTGGCTCGGCCAGCGTGATGGCGTCGATCCGCCGACTCTCGAATTCGTCCAACGCGTCGTCGATGTTGTCGAGGTAGACGACCTCGATGTCGTCAAAGCCGAGGTCGTTGGCAGCTAGCGAGTCTTGCAGCAGCACCTCTAAGGGGTCGCGGCGGAACGTGCCCACTTTCGATCCCTTGAGCTGGCCGACGCTCGTGAGCCCCGGCTGTGCCATGATCGTGATGCCCATCAGCCCGCTGCCGCCGACGATGACCGTCGGGTTGGGACCGAATGCGTCGATCAGTGGTTCGGTGAAGGCGACGGTACCGAGCTCCGACAAACCCGATTCAACAATATCTGCGCTCGTCGAAAGGGTCGTGAACTGAGGCACGTCGACTTCAAGGCCTTCGTCCTCGAACAGGCCGGCGCCTTCCGCGACGAAGAGCGGCAGGTTCGAGAGCGAACAACCGTGCGTCAATGTGATGCGCGAAGTCACGAAGCGTACTCCTCAAACAAAAAGTCACTTCTCGGCGACCCGCTCACTGTCAAATTGGGCAACCGTTCACCGATGCCAATATCGCTAAGCTTTTCGTCCAGCCCCGAGTCAGTCGAAGCCTTCAACATGCCGATGGGCAGGTTGACGTTCCGCAACATCTTCCGAAACGACGAAAATCGCTCAATTCGCTCCATCGATGAACACCGTCAAAAGACCTTGTTCGTGCCCAGCTCCCAATACGATAGGTCGCACCCCACTGTCTGAGGAGCCTTACCCAGTATTGAACACTAATAACATCGATAAGGACACATAAGAATTCTGGACGATATTTTACATTGTATGGAAATTCTGGAACAAACGTTTCATTATGGCTTGTTCGCTCGCTCTCTATTGTCCTCAGGCTCCGAAGTATCGCCTGGTTCGGACCACGCGGTAGGACCGACGACACTGCAAGGGACATGACCAAGCCCATCGAAGCGCGGATTCTCGATGCCTACGAAGATTTCTCTCCCAGTGAACGAAAGTTCGCGGAAGTCATCCTCGAGCATCAGAAGGATTTCTACAGCTTCACGACGACCGAATTGGCGCGACGGGCTGGGGTTTCGAAGGCGACAGCCGCGCGCTTCTTCAAGAAGCTGGGCTACCGCACCTATCATGAAGCGAAGAGCCAGATGCGCGCGCTCAAGAACTGGGGATCGCCGATCCATGCGTTCAATGAATTCGATCAGCTAACCGCCGAGAACCTGCTCGCCAAGCAACACCTGGAAACCGATATTGCCAACATCACCAAGACGTATCAGTCGCTGAATGGCGAGGATGTTGCGCGCACGATCGAACTGATGCGGGATGCGGAGAAGATTTGGATTCTCGGCCTGCGGAACGGTTATGCGTTCGCCACCTACCTGCGAACGGAGATTGCGCTCTACAAGAGTGACGTGAGGCTCCTGCCGTACGGCGGGGTGAGCTTCGGCGAGGACTTTGCCTCGATGACGCCGCGCGACGTCCTCGTGGCAATCGCCTTCCGCCGCCGTCCGAAAGTGTTACGGAATCTTTTGGCAGAGGCGCGCAATGTGGGCGCCTCGATCATATTGGTTACCGATGTCAGCGCATCGCACAGCGCCAAGCAAGCCGACATCGTGTTTCGCTGCCGGTGCCGCGATCCGTCGCTGTCCGATTCATACACTTCCGTCACCAGCCTGTTGAATTACCTGGTCTCGGCCACCGCGTTCTCGCTCGGCGACGCGGCGCGCGAACGCTTGAAGCGGATCGAAGCGCTCCACGGCAGAATCGACGACCTCGTCGTGCCCAGCACCTGACTTGGGCTAGCCCGCGATCAGCCTCCCGGGCGCCGCGAAGCGACCACAATCTTACAGAGCCTGATTGGGAGGGCCAAAATGACATCAGAACTTACCATTCCGCCGCGAAAAGAGTGCCAAAGTTTCCACGACCTACCGATCGTCACGGACCTCGACGACATCGAAGCCGATGTTGCTATTCTTGGTATTCCCTTCAGTGACCCCTATTCGATGGAAGAGGTCACCAACGACCAGACCAATGCGCCGACCTCGATCCGCCGCTTCTGCCAGCGGGCGTTGCGCGGGCTCGGCCGTTGGGACTTCGATGTCGGCGGACCGATCTTCGATGGCAAGGATATCCGGGTCGTCGACGTGGGCGATGTACCGGGTGACCCAAGGGACATGGGCAGCCACTACCGGAAGGCCGAAGAAGTCGTTCGGAAATTGCTTGCCGCCAATGTCCTACCCATATCCCTTGGGGGCGATCATGGCATCCCCATCCCGGTCATGCGGGCGTTCGAGGGCCAGGGGCCGATCACCCTGGTTCACATCGACGCCCATTTGGATTGGCGCGACAACGTCAACGGTGTTCGCGAGGGATATTCGAGCCCAATTCGCCGCGCCGCCGAAATGGATCATATCGGCCAGATATTCCAGATTGGTTTGCGTTCCGCCGGCAGCGCACGGCCCGAGGAAGTCGAGGCCGCATTGGCCTACGGCGCTCACTTAATTCCCGACGTGGAACTCCAGCGGATCGGCATGCAAGCGGTCCTTGACCGCATTCCCGACGACGGAAAGTACTACCTCACCATCGATGCCGATGGTGTCGACCCGACCATCATGCCCGCGGTGGCAGGTCCCGCGCCGGGCGGTGTCACCTACGACCAGATGCGCATGCTCATCCACGGACTCGTCGACAAGGGCCGCGTCGTTGGCATGGACATTGTCGAGATCACACCCAAACGCGATATCAACGGGATCACCGCGATCACGGCTGGCCGCTTCATCTGCAACCTAATCGGCAAGGCAGTACGGGCCGGTTACTTTGATTAGACGCTAACCCGCGGGTAGAATCTCGGGAGGCACGAGGGCTCGGAAGTGGCCCTCGACGATCAGAGACTTGGCCGCCTCGATGCTGGGTGCGAAAAAACGGTCCTCATCGAAGGGCGGCGCGACGCCGTGCACCTGTTCGACGACATCCTCGAGCGCCGGGCTTGACCGGAGGGGGCGCCGAAGATGCACGCCCTGACACGACGCAAGCAGCTCGATGGCGACGATGCCCGCCAGATTGTCCGCCATCTCGGTCAGCCGCCGCGCCGCGTGGGTCGCCATCGAGACGTAGTCTTCCAAATTGGCCGTCGTCGGCAGGCTGTCGGTACTGCGCGGATTGGCCAGCGCCTTGTTCTCGCTGGCCAGCGCGGCGGCCGTGACATGGGCCACCATGAAACCTGAATTGAGCCCGCTTTCGGCGGCTAGGAAGGGCGGCAATCCGCTTATATTGGCGTCGGTCAGAAGCGCGATGCGACGTTCGGACATCGCGCCGACCTCGGAGAGCGCGAGCGCCAGCACGTCGGCCGCCATGCCGACCGGCTGGGCGTGGAAGTTGCCGCCGTAAAGGATGTCGCCGGTATCGGCGAAGATAAGCGGGTTGTCGGTGACCGCGTTGAGCTCTCGACCGAGCAGATCGGTGGCGAAGCGCATGGCATCGAGGCAGGTGCCCATGACTTGCGGTTGACAGCGCAGGCTGTAGGGGTCCTGGACTCGCGACCCGGCGCCATCAGGGGCGCGAAATCCGCTGCCTTCCAGCAAGCCTCGATAGGCCGCCGCGATGTCGGTTTGGCCGCGCTGGCCGCGCACCTCGTGGATGCGTGGCGCGAACGGCCCGCTACTGCCGAGCGCGGCTTCGACGCTAAGGGCGCCGGCCACGACGGCTGCGGTGAACGCGTCCTCAAGGGCGAACAAGCCCTCGAGCGCCAGTGCGAGCGAGACCTGCGTCCCGTTTACCATGGCCAGCCCTTCCTTGGGCGCGAGTGCCAGCGGCTCGAGCCCAAGGCGCGCCAGCGCAGCGAAGGCGGTCAGCGTCTCGCCGTCGATGCGCACATCGCCGACGCCAATCAACGCGGCCGCAAGATGGGCGAGTGGCGCGAGGTCACCCGACGCGCCGACAGATCCCTTGGTCGGAATGCACGGCTGGGCGCCGCCGTTGAACAGGCCCACCAGCGCATCGACCAGCGCCATGCGTACACCTGAGTTGCCCAGACCGAGCGTGTTGATCTTGAGCAGCATGATCCGGCGGACCACCCGATCGGACAGCAACGTGCCGGTCCCAGCGGCGTTTGACAGCACCAAGCGGCGCTGCAGTTCGCCCAACTGGTCGCCAGCGATAACCGAATCGGAGAGGCTGCCGACGCCCGTGTTGATACCGTAGACGAGACGGTTATCGTCGATCACTTGGCCGACGACGGCGAGCGCCGCCTCTATCGCCGTGCGACCGCCGGCATCGAGGGCGATCTTGGTGCCCGGTTCGGATAGACGGCGACTGTCGGCGATCGTCAAACCGCCCGGCGCCAGTTCGAAGGTTTCACCGCTCATGGCTCACGATCCTCGCAAATTCATATCTCGGCCAAGCCCGACGTGATCGCCGTCGAGTCAGTAATGAAGCCGCTTGTCTCGACATTGTAATAGGTGGCCGAGCTGCAGAAATCGGGCGACGTGGTGCCTGCGCAATCCTCGACCAGGAGGCAATCGTAGCCAAGGAACATCGCGTCCTTCAGCGTACACATCACACACTGATCGAGATTGACGCCGCCGAACAGCAGCGTCGTGACCTGCATGTTGCGCAGGATGCTGTCGAGCGGCGTGTCCCAGAAGCCGCTGACCCGGTACTTGTCGACCAGAATGTCCCGCGGTTCGACCTCAAGCTCGTCGACGATGGCCGCCGCCCAGCTGTCCTTCTGCAGCATCGGCGCACCGCTGGCCGGCAACGGGTCGCCAATGCCGACGCCCTGTCCCGTCGGGTTGAATCCGTACAGCAGCGAAGGACTTAGATTAAGCCGGTCGGGCCGGTTGCCCCAATTGACCCAGAAAATCGGCACGTCAGCGCCGCGCAGCGTCGGCAACAGGGCGCTAAGGCGTCCGATCGGCGCGCGCGTCGGCGAAATGTCGATGTTCTGCTGGTCCACCCAGCCGCCTTCGGCACAGAAATCGTTCTGCATGTCGATCGCGACGAACGCCGAACGCGCCAGGTCGATGATCACTCGCTTCGGCCGTGCCGCTAGGCTCAGCGACCGTGGTTCGATTGGCGGTCGCGTGGTGTCAACGTAGTCGTCAGTGATGCGCCAATGGTTGGCGCGCGCCGAGCCGATCGAAACCATACCTTGCGTTGAACTCATGACGCCTCCGCAATTATAGGGATTTTCCCCGGCATCGTCGCGATACCGCGAACCGAGCTTCGAAGATAACTTGCTTTCGGCCACCGGATCAAACAGACGACAGCGCTTAGGACCGAGTGTGACAGGCAAACGTAGGCGGCAAGCGTGAGGCGATCGATCTCGCACCCTGCTATGATTGGAACGCGGGTTATCAGGCTCGTGCTTCGCGGCGCTCAACCCAGCCCGGCTGGGCGCAGATGTTGCCGAGAAACTCGATCACCGTGAGGGCGCCGAGATAGGCGGTGACGCCGGTGCCGACATCGAGCTGCGGATTGACCTCCACGAAATCGAACCCGATCACGTTGGTGTGCGCGGCGATGGCCGCCAGCGTGTCGCGCAGTTCGAAATAGGTCATGCCGCCCGGTTCGGCCGACACGCAGCCCGGTACAAGCGGCATGTCGAGGACATCGACATCTATGCTGACGTAACAATTCGCACCCTTGGGCGCTGTTTCGGCGATCGCCTGCGGCCCTTCGGCATGGAACTGTGACATCGTGACGACTTTGTTACCGTCGGCGATCGAGTCGTCCATCATGGTCGGCGTGCTTCGCAGACTGCGAATGCCGACCTGGGCCAGACCCTCGACATGCGGCATCGGGCTGATGTGACGGAAGGCGTGGCCGTTGGTGAAGCGCAAGTCGTGAATGAAGGGCGCATAGTCGAGATGCGCGTCGAAGTGAATGACGTGAAGCCGCTCGGTGAAGGCGCGCACCACGGGATAGGTGATGGCGTGGTCGCCGCCCAGGACGACCGGCATCGCGCCTTTCTCGAGGATTGCGCGGGTCATCGCCGTGATGTTGTCGAACGTGCCGACAACGTTGGTCGGCAGAACATCGGCATCGCCGGTATCGGTGATGCGGTTGTTCTCCATCTCGTAAACGAGGTATTCGCGCCGCGTTTCAGGATCGTAGTAGCCGGCACCGCCGCCGCTGGCGAAACGCAGCGAGTGCTCCCGCAATGCGCGTGGGCCAAAGCGCGAACCGCCCATGAAGGGCGAGCCTTCGTCGGTCGGCGCACCCATGACCGCGATGTCCGCGTCGAGCTCGTCGAGGTCGGTGCAGATCGGCGCGCGCAGGAAGGTCGGAATACCCGAAAAGGGGAAGTCGGCCCGATTACGGCGTTGTTCGTATGTCATTGTCATCGCTTGTTTCCTTGGTTTGTCTCCGATCGCCGACCGGCTTATACGTGTATGAGCATGTCCAGAAACTGCTTAAGACGCTCGCTCTCGGGCGCCCGCAGAACTTGTTGCGGCGTCCCGTCCTCGACGATCAGCCCGTGGTCCATGAAGATGACGCGGTCGGCAACATTCATGGCGAAGCCGAGTTCGTGCGTGACGATGATCATCATCATGCCGCCGGTCGTCAACTCCTGCAAGACGGCGAGGACCTCGCCGACCAGTTCGGGATCTAGGCTCGACGTCGGCTCGTCGATCCAACAGGGCGTTCAGGACCAACTTCTCGAATCCTGGCTCTTGTCGCTCAGCATAGGGCGCGGTCTCGCACCGCGGCTAACCATCGCCGCCATGCAGTTTGTGCCAATGGCGCGCAATCTCGTCGCGCCGGGCGATCCAGGCGCCGCCCTTCTCGGCGATATGGGCGAGCACGCGATCGAGGCCAGCGATGCGCGCCGGGCGGCCGATGATCCGGGTGTGCAAGCCGATGGTCATCATCTTCGGCGTGGTCTCGCCTTCCTGCCATAGCCAATCGAAGGCATCGATCACGTAGTCGGAAAAATCCTTGGCCCGGGCAAATGACGAGTCGGGGCGCTGAAAGCGCATGTCGTTGGTGTCTAGGCTGTACGGCACGACGACATGACGCTTGCCGGCGATCTCTACGATGTAAGGTAGATCGTCATCATAGGCCTCGCTGTCGTAGATGAAGCCGCCCTCCTCGACCAGCAATCGTCGGGTGTTCAGCGTATGCGGACTGCGCGAATGCCAGCCGACCGGACGCACACCGGCGACTTTCTCGATGCGGGCGACGGCGCGCGCGATCATCGCGGCTTCCTCGCTTTCCGACATATCGATTGGCGGCATCCAACGGTCGCCGTGGCAACCGAATTCGTAGCCATGGGCAAGGCCATCCTCGGCGATCCACGGCGTGCGTTCGAGAGCCTCGGCGCAAATGTTGAGCGTGCAGGTCGCGTCGTACTTGCGGAGTACCCGGACGATGCGCCAATAGCCGGCGCGCGCGCCATAGTCGAAATGGGACTCCATGGCGAGATCCGGATTCGAACTGGGCTCCTGAATCATTTCATAGATCAGCTCGTTCTGATCGTCGCCCCGCGTGATTGCCCGTTCCGAGCCCTCCTCGATGTTGAGCACCAGCGAGACGGCGACGTTCGCCCCACCGGGCCACTTGGCATGGGGTGGGTGTTCGCCGTAGCCGAATAGGTTCCGGTGTTCCATCATGTCGTCCGTCCCCCGTCGATGTGAGCACCATCGATCATTCGCTGAACCGTAGCGGATTGTCAAACAGCGGCCTGAATTCTACTATCGACCTCCAGCCGCGACCGATAGGAGATAACCGATCGACAAGGCCAACGAATTCTCCGCACGTAAATCCGCGGCGCAGATCGCGTCGGGCTGCCTGACGTCGGAAGCGCTGGTGCGGGCATGTCTTGCGCGCATTGAGGCGCGCGAACCTAACATCCGGGCGTGGGAATTCCTCGATCCGGACGCCGCCCTGGAACAGGCGCGGCGCTGCGACCGAACCCCGTCGGGCGGGCAGTTTCACGGCTTGCCGATCGCCGTTAAAGATGTCTTCGACACAGCTGACATGCCGACGCTTTGGGGCGACGAGACAGTCTATGCCGGCCGCCGTCCCGAGCGCGACGCACCTGTCGTTCAGCGTCTGCGCGAAGAGGGCGCGGTACTGCTCGGCAAGACGGCGATCTCGCGCTTCGGTTTCTGGTGGCCCGGCAAATCGCGCAACCCACACAACTTCGATCATACGCCGGGTTCGTCATCGAGCGGCGCGGCGGCGGCGGTCGCCGACTACATGTGCCCGCTGTCGATCGGTGCGCAAACGGCCGGCTCGATCATGCGCCCCGCGGCGTTCTGTGGTATCGTCGGCATGATACCGACGCACGGTTGGCTGCCGTGGCGAAACTCGCGCGACTATTCGCCGAGCCTCGACGTCGTGGGTGGTTTGGCCCGTTCGGTCGGCGACATGATCTTCCTGATGCGCGGCCTCACCGGCGAAGAGAAGTACGATCCGGACGCAACGCTGGAAGGCCGGCTGACAGTCGGCCTCTACCGGACGACCGATTGGACCGTGGCACCCGACTATACCCGCGACAGCTTCGAGGACGCCGCCAAGCGGGTTGCCGACGGCGGGTGTGAGATGCGCGAGATTGCGCTGCCGGAGACCTACGAGCGGCTTGTCGAATCACTGGAGACAATCAACGGCTACGAGTCCGCGCGCTCGTTCGAGTGGGAGATGACCCACCACCGCGACCTGATCGACTCCGGCCTCTTCGCGCTGCTGGATGCCGGCCTCGCCATTCCCCGCGCCGACTATCTCGCAGCGCTGGCCCACGCCGAGGCCTGCCGCCAGCGTTTTGCCGGCGATATCGACGGCGTCGATCTGCTGATGGTGCCGGGCGCACTGGGCGAGGCGCCCAAGGCGACGAGTACGGGCTACAACGAGTTCATCGCGATGTGGACAATCCTGCATGGCCCCGATATCGCGGTGCCGGCCGGCACTGGACCGAACGGCCTGCCGCTCGGCGTGCAGCTAATCGGCCGACGCGGCGACGACGCCGCACATCTGCTGCGCACCAAGCGCATCGAAGGCATTCTACGCAACTCGGCCTAGCCGACGGAAAGAGGGGAACCGAGGCAATGCCCCATGCGCGCGTGAACGGCGTTTCGCTGTTCTACGAGGACACTGGCGAAGGCGACCCGATTGTCTTTGCCCACGAATTCTCCGACGACTACCGAAGCTGGGCCGACCAGGTCAGCCACTTCGCACAACGCTACCGTTGCATCGCGTACAACGCCCGCGGCTTCGCGCCCTCCGAGGCGCCCACCGCCCTCGACGCCTATTCGCTCGAGCATTCGGTCGCGGACATGGCGGGGCTGATGCGCCACCTCGGGATCAACCACGCCCATATCGTCGGGCTCTCGATGGGTTCGATGACAACCCTGAATTTCGGCCTCCGCCATCCCGAGATGGCGCGCTCCCTGGTGGTCGCCGGAACCGGGCCGGGTAACACGGCACGCGCCAAGGCGCGCTTCGAGGCCGAGATTGTGGCCTTCATAGCGGACATCGAGACGAGAGGCTGGGCGCGGGTGGCCGAGGATTACGGCCTGACCGATGACCGTCTGCGGTTGCGAGACAAGAACCCGGCCGCCTATCACGCGTTCCAGGATCGCCTCGCCGCCCGCCAGCTCGATGGGCCGCTGCAGACGCTGCGCCTCGTCGTTACCGGCCGACCGTTGCTCGCCGACCTCGCCGACGAACTCGGTGCGATGACCGTACCGACACTGATCGCAACGGGCGACGAGGATCACGTCTGCATCGACACCAGCCTTTATCTGAAGCGGCTGCTGCCGGTCGCCGGTGTGCGGATTTTTCCCAAGACCGGCCATGCCATCAATCTTGAAGAGCCCGAGCGTTTCAACGAGATGCTCGACGACTTCTTCGCCGCCGTCGAAAGCGGGCGCTGGCATCCGACGCCGGCCGCCTCACGTTCGGTCTATTGAGCGCGGCGGTTCTCGCTCAATCGATGCGCGCCAGCCGGGTGATCCGGTGGGGCTGCATTTCGGCCAGATAGAGGTCGCCAGCCGCGTTGCCGGCGAGACCGTGGGCGCCATTCCACACCGCGCGGCTGCGCCCGATCAACTCGCCGTCCGGCGCGAACAGGCTGAGCCGTGGAATCTGGTCGGTGACGAAAGTCAGGCCCCGGTCGTCGACGTAGATGTCCATCGGATGATAGACGTCGCCCCATTCGTCAAGATAGGCGCCGGTCCGGTCGAACAACTGGATGCGGTTATTTTCGCGGTCGGCGACGAGCACCCGGTCGCGTCGATCGATGGCGATCGCGTGCGGTGTGGTGAACTCGCCCGGTCCGCTTCCGGGTCGGCCCCAGGTCGACAGATGCGTACCGTTGGCCGCGAAGCGGTGGACGACAGAATTTCCGTAGCCGTCGGAGACGTAAATCTCACCGTCGGACGCCACGACGACATCGGTCGGATGGTTGAACGGGACCTGAAACCGCGGAACATGGCGCGTGCCGATAGCGCCAATCTCCTCGCCTTGGGTAGTGAACATCAGGATTTGGTGGGCGTCGCGGTCGACCAGCAGAACGCGATCGTCCGCGGAAACCGTCATGCCGTGCGGATCGGCGAGCCGGCCAGCGCCCCACGATCCCTGAACGCTACCATCCGGCCGGTATACGACGATCGGCGGATCGGCGCGTTGAAAGGCGTACACCAGCCCCTGCGAATCGACGGCTATACGGCTGACCAGCTGAAGGGGATGCGCCTCGGACGGGTCGCCCCACGGCCGCTCGACGCGGTAGCACCGGTCGCCCATTCTAACGACGAGGTTCTGGTCGAGCGTCATGGCGTGTCCCACTCCGGTGCAAAATCGGGCGAGACCATCCTGCGCAGGCCTCGCAGCCCGTCGATTACCAGCCGGTCCGCGTCGGACAATGTGAAGTCGAAGATGTCGAAGTTTGCGCGGCAGTGCCGCGCGCTCGCCGCCTTGGGGATTGCCGCTACGCCGTCCTGATCGACCAGCCAGCGCAGCGTCACTTGGGCCGGCGTCTTGACGTGTTTTCGGGCGATTGCGTCGAGCGTCGGGTAGCCGTCGACGTCGCCTTGGGCGAGCGGGCTGTATGCGGTGACGAACAAGCCGCGCGCCCGCGCGCCATCGATTAATCGGCGTTGATCGAGGAACGGGTGGTACTCGACCTGATTGCAGACCACGCCGGCGCCATGCGTCTCGACGGCCTCGCGCATCAGGGAGATGGGAAAATTGCTGATGCCGATATGCATGGCCTTCCCCGCCGCTTTGACCGCGGCGAGCGCCGCAAGGCTTTCGCCGAGCGGGATCGTCGGGCTGGGCCAGTGGATCAGGAGCAGATCGACATAGGGCGTCGCGAGACGGTCGAGACTCTCCTGCGCCGCATGCTGGAGCTCGCCATGGCCGATCCGATTGGGCCAGATCTTGGTCGTCAAGAAGATCTCGCCGCGGTCGACGGCCGAGCCGTTGATGGCCCGACCAACCTCGCTCTCGTTGTTGTACTCCTGGGCGGTGTCGATGTGACGATAGCCAATCTCAAGCGCCATGGTCGTCGCGCGGACGCAATCAGCGCCGCGGATGTCGAAGGTGCCGAAACCGAGGGCGGGCACCCGGCCATTCTCGAAGTCGATGAATTTCATCGCCTCGGACGTCCTCTAGTGTCCGGCCAGTAGACTGCGCGGATCGGTGACGGCGAAGCCGACGCCGAACGCCTTTTCGAAATCGACCACCTCGGTCAGCTGGGGATGCGTGCCATCGCGGTTCTGGCGCTCCAGTTCCTGCTGCGTCGCCGCACCGGTGATCATGGCGAAGGCGCCACCCTCCGCCGGTACCGGAAAGCGCGTCAGGGCGTGCCAGGTGCCACGCCACAGCAAGACACCGCGGCTGCCGTCGACGTAGAAGGCGCGCACGGTCTCGGGCTGGGGCAGGATGGATATGTCGTCAACATCGGTCGGGTCAGCAACGACCATGACGGAAGCCGCGCCGCCCAGCGCCATGAAACTCTGCGTGATGTTGAAATGACGCTCCATCGTGGTCCAGCGCATCTCCTGGTATATGTAGCGCGCGTACATCAGCTCGATCTCGCCATCCACCGCGAAATCCATTTGCCAGGCGTCGAGATGTTCGACGTCGAACGCCGGCGGTTCATCGCGCGCGGCGATCGGTTGGCCGTACGGCGCGAACGCTTTTGCCGTCAGTGGTTCGAGCGCGATGTCGACGGTTTCGGTCATTCGCCGTATTCCTTCAATCGTTTCGTCAGGGTCTCGCTGAGTCCGGTCACTTGGTTGCCGGCCGGCGCCGCGTAGCTGCCACGTGTCGGCGGTGGCGCGCCCAGCTTAATCAACGCCTCGACCAGCAGCACACCGCAGGTGATGCCGTCGAGCAACGGCACGGCGACACGCGATTGCAATTGAGCCGCCAGCCCGGCACCGGCCGCGCCAACCAGGACCAAGGTTTCGACGCCATCCTCGTCGATCAGTGCGTTGGCGGACGCGAGGATCGGCGCGGTCATCGCGTCACGACCCTCGAAGGCTTCGACGAAGCTCACGTCGATCGTCCGCATACCGGCAAGACGGTCCATGAGGCCGTAGCTTTCGACCAGCTCGCGATAGGGGGCGGTTGACGACGCGCTGAATGTGATCAGACCGAAGCGACCGCCGAGCATACAGGCGGTCAGCATCGCCGCCTCGGTCATGCCGACGACGGGTATGTCGACCATGCCGCGCGCGGCGCGAAGCGCAGTGTCGATCGAGACACCAATCAGCACGCCATCGACGGCCTCGGCATGTTCAGCGATCAGCTCGAGCACGGCGTGCTCGGCGATCGCGGCCTCGGCGCGATTTTCGATCAGGCGGACGCCAAACGTACCGGTAACCGGCACGATTTCGGTGTCAGGACTGGCCGCGTCGCACGCCGCCCGGGCGAGCGTTTGGGTGACCTCATCCGATGTGTTGCCATTGACTAACAGGATGCGCATGTCGATTTCCAGACGCGCTGTCCGCGCTGCGTGACGCCTTATGACGCTTAGCTTTTCGCGCTCTTGCCGCCGCGGAACTCGGCCTCCAGCGCACGCGAAACCAGACCGGTGAATTCGTCGACGAGCATCTTGCCGATCTCGGCGGACGAGCCGTGAGCCGGCGACAAGCAGCCCGATGGCGGAACCCAGTCGGGGTTCACGGGATAGAGATCATAGGGCGGAAAGTCGGCCGGTGGATCGTCCGAGATCTTGCTCACGTCGACTAAATGCGGAAAGCAGTAGAGCATCATCGAGGTTTCGAACACCGCGCCATGTTCCAGCGACAGGCCCGGATAGCCGTTGGGGTAGGTCGTTTCGATCGCCTCGTCAGTGATCTCCTCGCAATAGCGCATCTTGAGAATCTTCATGTCGGTGATGCCGTCATAGCGCAGATCGCGGATCGCCAGGTCGCAGGCCTCGGTCAGGAAAAATTCGTTCTCGTAGTGGCCGTCGATGACCGCGATCTTGCGCGCGCCGTGGCGGGCGAACTCCTTGAGCACGTCGCGCACCATTTCGATCAGGCTATTGCCGTCGAGGCTGGTGGTGCCGCAAAAATGGTTGCCGCCACCCGAGCGAATTTGCGATTTGTAGGCATACATCACTGGCGGCGCGACGATCCCGCCGACGCGTTCGGCGGCGCGGCGCGACATCTCGGTCGCCATGATCCAGTCGGTGCCGAGCGGCAGGTGATAGCCGTGCTGCTCGACCGCGCCGACCGGCAACAGGATGATGGCATCCTCCTCCTCAATGCGGCGCTTGTACTCGGGCCAACTCAACTCCGACATCATGACGGATTCACTCATCTCTTCCTCCCTCTCTTCCTCTTCGCTATCTCGTCTAGGCGACGCGCGTCGCCCGGGTCGCGCGCTCGACGACGGCGTTATGCGCGGCGCAGTCCAATTCGAACAAGCGGCCGTAGCCCTCAATGATGTCCTCGATACCGGCGAGGCGTAGGCAGTCCCACATCATCGCCTGGTTGCTGACCACGACCGGTTTGCCGACGTCAGCCTCCAGGGCACCGGTGATATCCAGCGTGCGCAACGCGCCGCAACACACGAAGACCGCGTCGGCATCGGGCCGGTCGAGACCGCGGGCGAATTCGCGCATGAATTCGGGCTCGATCCGATCGATCGCGGTGTTCTCGCGGATGTTGAGGCCTTGGATGTCGAGCACCTCGAAGCCATGCATTTCGAGAAACGCCAGAACGTAGTCGTTGACCTCGTCGAGGTAGGGCGTCGTGACGACGATACGGCGCGCCCCCACGGCGTGCAGGCCGCGTACGACGCTGGTCATCACCGTCGTCGGCTTGGCCTCGGGCTTGGCCGCGCGAAGCGCCGCCATGACGCCATCCTCCCCGATCACCATGGTGCCCGAATTGCAGGTGTAGCTGACGACGTCGAGGTGATCCTCGGGCAGCAACAGGCCGGCCGAGGCGGTAATCCCCGGCGCCATCGCGCCAAGCGTCTCTACCGTCGCGTCATTGCTCATCGCGATGCGCGAGAAATGGATGCCGATGCCGGGCGGCGTCAGGGTGACCGCGTCGTCCTCGACGGTTTGTTCCATCGCCAGCACGACGAGGCCGATCTTGGCCCGCCAATGACGCCCGTCGTCGAAGCGCGCCGCGACCGGCGCCGACTTCACCGCACCTCTCGAAACACCCATTGTCTTCTCTCCCCTTGTCCGTTCAACCGAGGACCTCGAAGTGGCAATCGACCGGCTTGCCGCCACCCTCGCCATGGATCGGCAGGACATCCTGCGGACAGGCCGAAAACGCCATGAAGCAGTCCATCTCTGCGCGCAGCACGATGTATTGGCCGGGCTCGCACACGGTCGGCTCAATATCGATCGTATAGCCGTCGTCCTTTATCGGGATGTTCATGAAGACGTTCCACGATCCCGGAATCGCGAAGGGCGGCGTGGCACCGAGCTCGATCATGCCCTCCATCATATTGTCCTGGCAGTTGCGGTGGTAGTCCGTGAAGCCCTGAAGGCCATAGCGCTGGCGATCGCAGGCCGCCATGATCGTGTCATGAATACCCGGTGTCGTGTCCTCGGCCACGGTCACAATCGGGCGCCGCTGGTTGGTCAACATGACGTCGCCGACCGCCGGCCACAGATGCATGCTGTTGACCCTGGATGCCTCGACACACATGTACTCGCGCAGGTCATAGGCATTGAACGCCCAAAAATCGACCACCTGCGTGCCATGCGTATTAATCAATTTGAGACTCTGACCGGCGTTGAGACGCGCCGCTTTGCCATGGCCGGCCAGGATGGTCACTCTTTCGGATGTCGTCATTGTCTTCTCCTGATTTTTTGCGCGCAGAGGACCTATAGGCTCAAGATATCCACGGCGTTGGCGCCGATGATGCCTTCCTTTTCCTCGGCCGACAGCAGCGGCAGTTCCATGACGCGCTCGACCGTGTGGTCGATGTCGTACCAGGGATAGTCCGACCCCATCATCACGCGGTGCGGCCCGATGTCCTTGATGAGCCGGGCGAGTTGCACCTCAGTCGGCGCGTTCTCGCCTTCGGTCCATTCGATGATTTCACAGCAGTCGTAGTACGCATTCGGGTAGGTCTCGGCAATCTCCAGCGCCTGATCCCAGGTGGCGCCGCCCATATGAGCCAAGACGACGTTCAGATCGGGAAACGACTTCAACATGCCACCGAAACTACGCGGCTCGGCAAAACCCGCGCCGCTTTGGTCGGGGCCCGAATGGCCAATGATGGCGACGCCCAACTCCTGGCACGCCGCATAAGTGGGCCACAGCCGTTCATCCGACATCGAGAAACCCTGCGATGCACCATGGAGTTTGACGCCCCGGGCGCCGTGGTTGACTACCATGTCGCGCACATAAGCGCCGCCGTCCTCATCGGACAGGACGGAGACGTCGGCGCCGATGAAAGGGACAATCTCGGATTGGGTCTGCGAGACGCCGCAAATCCAGCTATTGAACGCTTTCAATTCGGCGGAGATTTCCGTCTCGATGTCCTCAAAGGCGCGGTCACGGTCCGCGCCGCTTACCGAAACCGGCACGGCGGCCCGCTTCCTCTCGCGCGCCAACTCGCCGATATAGAGATTGACCACGACGGCCTTCGAAATTCCGGTTGCCTCCATGTCGGCCAGCACTTCGGGCACCGTGCCGAAGCGCTCGCTGAAGCAGACATGCGGCTTGGTGCCGTACTCGAAGATTTGATAGCCATCCTTGTCGGCCTGACCTTCCTCGCGTGACCGGAAGAGATGAACGTGTGAGTCGACCTTGATTGGATCTGCCATGTTTGCTTGCTCCTGTGGATAGTAGCTATGTAAACCGGCCGCGTCCGGTCACTTCGACCAACTGCTTTGGTTCCGGCGCCCTAGCGCATCGTTCGGGTACATGTCCCCCGGATCGATAGGATTTGCCATGATGCTCCGGGGAGGCAGTTTGTCATTCGACGGCGTCTGCGGGACAGTGAAATTTTTGGCGCCCTAGAAACTGGGCGCTGGAAAATAAGGACACCACTACCTGCCCCGAGTCAAGCCTCGGGGCTGGCGCGTCATGCCGACGTGGGTTTCACCGTGTAACCACCGGACGTCACCAGCGCGGCGAACCTGTCTTCGGACATCAGGTAATAGCCGGGCTGTTCCGCCGCGTGTGCGCGAACGTCACGGGTGATGTCCTCAAGCGTCGACTGATCGGCCTCGAGATCCATGCGCATCAAGCCATAGGCCACCGTCCAGGTGCTGCATTTTCGCCCAATCGACATCAGCGCTGCGTTGCCGACCAGTCCTGGCGGAAAGGTCAGCGCCTCGTCGAGCCGGCCCTCGCGGGCGGGCCAGTAGAACGCTTCCTGGATCTCCTCAGTCTCGGGGATGGCGAACGCCGCCGGACCGGTGACAGGCTTGTTGACCGGCAACGGTACGCCGGTCGCCGCGGCGACGAGTTGCGAGAGGTCCGTGAAGCGTTCCATTTCCAGACTGCAATCGATGCCGAAATGGATGCCAAGCGACACCGCCAGCTCCTCGAGCGGTACCTGGCCGGCAAACTCGCCAAGGCCATTGACTGTCGCATGGATCACGGTGGCGCCGCCGCGAACCGCGGCCATCGCGTTGGCGACCGCCATCGAGGTGTGGTTATGGCAATGCACCTGAAGTGGCTTGTCGGTCCAGCCACGCACTATCCCGACGAGATGCTCGAACCCCCAAGGCGAGATCACGCCGATCGAATCGCAGACCACGAGTTCGTCCCAGTTGGCCTCTGTCTCAACGACGAACCGGTGGAAGTAGTCGGGTCCTGCGCGTGATGAATCCATCGCCATCATGGCGACATGGAGGCCCTTCGCCTTGGCCTGTACGGCGAGCTTCTGCGCAGTCTCGATCACGCTGTCGCCGGTCTGCCCTGGGCCGAAAAACTGCTCGTTTACCGAGATCAGAATGACCACGCCCCACAGGCCGAGGTCCGCCGCGACACCGATTTCATACGGCGACTTCACAAAAGCGCAGAGCGGCGGCATGAAGTTTCGGCGGGTGATTTCCCGGACATCGTCGATCTCTTCCGGCGTCGGCGTCGGCGAGTTGCCAAGCACTGAGATTCGATGCACGCCGGTCTCGGCCAGCGCCTCGGCGATGCGGATCTTGTCGTTGCGCGAGAGGCGGATACCCGCCATCTCCTCGCAATCGCCCTCTAGCGTCATGTCGTTGATCTCGATCTTACGGCCTGCGAGATCGGCGTTCACGATGCGGTCGTACGGGCTGCTGCAGTCTGCGAGTCTGGACATGCCTATACCTGGTCGATTGGCGGCATTCAGCAGCCGACGAAGCGGAAGTTGATGTCGCGCGGCGCGTAATCGACGACGTGGGTCCGTTCTCCGCTCGACGGGCGGGTCCAGGACTCGATTTCGTCCTCAGTCGCCGTGTCGCTTAGCAGAACGAAGTCGGCGTAGGGTGCCGAGACGGGAAAACAATCGAGCGTGTGCCAAACACCCGGTGTGAAGAGAAGACCGCAGGTTCCGTCGAGGCCAAACGCGCGCACCGAGGATGGATCGGGCACGTCGTCCAGCCTGTCGCCGGTCGCGTTCGCGACCGCCACCACGGCCCGGGCGCCGTCGAGCGAAATGCGACCCTCGGTGACGCAGATGTGGCGTTCCAGCAGGCTAAAGGTCTTCGGTTTTTCGTGATAGCGCATAATCTGAACCCGTGCCGGCGCGTCGGCCCGGTAGTCGAGATGCCACACGTCAAGCAATGGTCGCGAATAGTCCGCTGCGCCGCTTTTCGCACCGATCAACTGGCCAAAAGGCGCAAAGGCCTCAGCGGTCAGGGGCTCGACTTCAAGCTCGATCGTGGTTGTCATTCATTCTCGCTTCGGCGGCCGACAATTGCGGCCTGTTTTGGTTGTTTTGTTCCAATAACCATAGCATATGGTCGTTTACTTTCAATCGGCCTATCATGCAAAACGGTGGTCGCGGAATATCATTAGGACTTGAAGCCATGCTCCACGATTCGCGCATCCAATCCACGGTTTCTCTTGACGGCAACGGCAAGCGATGGGGCAATCTGATTGCACCGAACTCGTCCCAGCGCTCGGGTTATGGCGCCGAGATGATCCCCATCGTCGTGGTGCGCAACGGCGACGACCCGGGATACTTGCTGACAGGCGGTGTCCACGGTGATGAATACGAGGGGCCGATCGCGCTCATGAAAGTCGCGCGCGATCTCCAGCCCGACGACGTCAACGGCCTCGTCGTCATCATTCCCTGCCTTAACCTGCAGGCCGTACTCGCCGCCCGCCGCCTTTCGCCGATCGACGGCAGCAACCTCAACCGGGTCTTCCCAGGTGACCGGCTGGGCAACTTCAGCGAAGCGCTCGCCGACTTCGTCGTGCGCGGTATTTTTCCCCATGTCAATTTCGTCAGCGATCTACACGCCGGCGGCACCAGCCTGGAGTACGTCCCGCTGACCATGATGCACCGGACAGACGATGCTGCACGCAATGCCACGAGTCTCGCCTGCATGAAGGCGTTCGGCGCGCCGGTTGCCTTGTTCTCGGTCGATCAGGAACCCGACGGGCTGCTCGAATGGAACGCCGAGATTCGCGGCAAGATCGTTGTCGCGGCCGAACTCGGCGGTGCCGGGCGGGTAACTACACGGACCGTCGAGATTACGGAAACCGGCATCCGCAATGTCCTGGCATTCGCTGGGATCCTCGAGTCGCCGATCGTTGCACCCGAGGCGATGGGTCGGCCACCGACACGCATGATGGCGACCCCCGATCTTGATTGCCTGGTGCTCAGTCCGGACGACGGCATCTTCGAGCCATGCGTGGCGCTTGAGGACGAGGTCGCGTCCGGCGAGCCGCTAGGATGGTTGCACAATCCTCGGCAACCCGAACGAGTACCGACGGTCATCGAAGCGCCCCGGCCGGGCACCATCATCTGTCATCGGCCGCTGCCAATGACCCGGCAAGGCGATTGCCTGTACATCATCGCAGAAGATCTGGTGGAGTAGACGCGACCGCGGTGACGAAAGGCGATCTGGTCTCGGTTCGCCTTGCCGCACGAAAGCCTCCCAAGGGGCCGGTCAGACGTCTTCGATAGCGTCGAGAATCGCCCCCACCGCGTCACAAGCGTGTTGGATCATTGCGACTTCGGCAGCGCTCCATGCGCGGGCACCCTTGGTGTAATGGACAGAGACGATGCCGACCATGTCGTCATCTCGGAACACACCGCAAACCATCTCTGCGCGGATGCCATACAAGTCGATCACGTACTTCTCGGGCGCGATCTCCGGAGCCCAGGGATTGAGACAATCCGCCATGACAAAGGGGCGCCGGTTCTCGAGTAGCCAGCGGGCGGCGGCGGCGGTACGGACGCCGGGTGTCTGCTGCCCCTCGAGGGCGCGAACGCCATCGTCGCGTGATTCCGCGGCGACAGTCTCCACATCCAGGTTCAGCGGTGCGCAGTCGACGCGAATCGTGGTGCGCGACGCGCCGGTGTCGGCGCGCAGCCGCTCGACGATGTTGCGGAAGGCCAACATGGTCTCGGTCATGGCCCGTATTCCCTTTTCATCATGGTCGGACATCGCGTCTCAGTGATCTGGCACACTGCCTTCGATGGGGTATTTCGGGTGGCTGTAGACCGGTGTCGATGGATGGCCGATGGCGACCTAACCATCGATCAGCGCCTCCTTCAGATCACGCGCCTCGGCACGAAGTGCCTTCTGAACATGCGCCCACCGGTGCCCGAGACTCTATTAGAAAATGGTACATAGATAGGGGGCTTTACAGGCTTCGTCATGTGCGCACCCGGGGCATGATTTCTTCCGCAAACAGCTGCATCTGTTCCAGTCGCTCCGCCACGGTGTCCGCAGCGAGATGCAGGATATTGAAATGCTGGAAGCCCTGTTCCCGGAGCGCTGACAGTTTCTCGACGATGTGATCGACAGTGCCTACCCAGTTCGCGCCGGTTATGGTCTCCACAGACTTGCGGGCCTTCGGCGGGCAACGCGCCGTGCGGAAATTGCCCATCGCGGTGTGTTGGTAACCCTTGACCGCATCTTCCTGGGTCGGGCCGATGTGTAACTCACCTTCGACGATGATGTCCAGCGCGTCCAAATCCTTACCGGCAGCTTCCATGAACGGGCGCAGCGCCTCGATGGGCGCAGTCGGGTTGGCGCAAGGCACCATGGGCATCAAGCCCCAGCGCGCGATGCGCTTGTAAGCGTGGTCTCCACGCGCAGGCAGATACATCGGTAGCGGTTGCTGCAGCGGTTTCGGATGCATGGCTACGCCCTCGACGCTGACATACTCTCCGGCAAGCGAGACTGCTGCTTCGTTGTCGTCCAACAGCCGGATCAGCAGTTCGAGATACTCATCCAGCATGTTGCCGCGATGTGCGTTGGCCTGGTGCGCGCGTACTGCCGCGAATTCATCGCGGTACGCGCCGAGACCGATACCAAGCAGCAGGCGGCCGTTACTCAGGCGATCCAGCGTTGCGACCTGCTTGGCGAGCACCGTCGGATCCCGGTACGGCAGCATGAGTACACCAGTGCCGAGCTTGATCTTTGACGTACGGGCGGCCGCATAGCTCAGCGTGATGAGCGCTTCCAGCCAGTTCGGCGGTGGTTCGGTTATAACACCGGACGAGGCTACCGGCGAGAAGAAGTCCGTGGCCCAAACCGCATTGAAACCGAACTCTTCGGCGCGCACGACTACATCGACGACTTCATGGGGCGTGGCAAAGCCCTGCGGCACGAA
>CAZYDR010000030.1:0-36389 GCA_964645285.1 uncultured Alphaproteobacteria bacterium | reverse complement strand
TCTGTATCGCTGATATCGTCATCTTCTGGATCAATCAATGAGTCCTGAGCCTAGGACCATTTTAGGGAATACGACCATGAGCCTGAGCAATCGCGACCACGCCATACAAAACCTGACCCCTCCTCTCGAATATCCGTTTTCCGATGAGGAATATGCCAATCGCCTGACCCGTATTCGCAATCAGATGGCGGTCGATAAGCTCGACGTACTGTTTATTACCTCGCCCGAGGGAATAAACTGGATCTCCGGCTATCAGTGTGAGTGGTATCAGGCGCAAAGCCCCAAGGTATGGCCGGCGACCAGCGGCATCGCCATCCATGTGGATCATGACAAGTTCATTCTGTTCGACACCGAGCGCGAGGCGGTTCTGTCGCGCTATTGCAGCGTCTCGAAGGATTCCCGGGTATTCCCGCCGGACACCATGCGCGACGGCACCAGTTTCATCGTCGACGAACTGACCGCCGATGGCTGGTTGCCCGGCACCGTGGGCATGGAGTTCTGGAGTTATCGTCCCAATCGTGAGCTCAGCCTGCGCGCCGAGGCGCGTTTCACCGCCGCCGGCGCCAAGGTGGTCGACGCCACCCAGCTGGTTCGTGACCTGCGCGGCGTCAAATCGGCCGCCGAGATGGAATGCATCTACGAGGCCGCGCGGATCGCCGATATCGGCCTTAACGCCGCCGCCGAGGCACTTCGGCCCGGCGTCATGGAACTCGAAGTCTACGGCGCCATGGTCTACGCCATGGCTTGCGCCGGAGGTGAGAACGCGGCCATTACCCAGCCCGTTCTGTCGGGCAAGAAATCGGCCGCCGCCCACGCCATGTCGTCGCGGCGTATCATGGAGGCCGGCGATATCGTGCTGGTCGACTGCTCCGGCGTGGTCAGACGCTATCACTGCAACATGGCGCGCACCTTCTCCCTGGGCGAGCCCGACCCGGACGTCCTGCTCCAGACCCAGAAGTCGGTCGAGTCCATGAAGGTGATTGAGGACATGATCCGGCCCAACCTGCCGGTCCGTGAATTCTACGAGACCATGAAGGCCTTCTACGAAGACCAGGGCATCTGGCAGGACCGTGGTTATATCGGCGGCTACGAGATGGGCATTGCCTTCCATCCCGACTGGGTCGGCAACTTCGTCTACGACGTCAATTCCGACGTCAATATCGACGAGTTGTTCGTGCCCGGCACGGTGGTCAACTACGAGAACCAGTTCTTCCTGCCCCATGAGGCCGGGCTGTTCTTCATGATCGAGTCCATGGCTTTCCTCGAGGACGAGGCCAAGTTCTTGTCCAAGGTGCCCTACGATCTCGGGATCATCGAATAGCATGCTGATCGTCAACCCGAATGCCGGCCCGTCGAACGAATACGGGCCGGCGCTTCAGGCCATCCTCAATCAGGATGACTTCGAGGCCGCGCGTCGCGAAATAACCGGTTGGCCCGGCTACGAGACGACGCCTCTGGTGTCACTGCCCGGCCTTGCTGCTGCTTCCGGGCTTGGCGCCATCTACTACAAGGACGAGAGCGGGCGTTTCGGCCTCGGCAGCTTCAAGGCCCTGGGCGGCGCCTATGCGGTGGCCAAGCTGGTACGCAGTGCCGGCAAGGACATCACCGTTTGTTCGGCAACCGACGGCAACCACGGCCGCTCGGTCGCCTGGGGTGCCCAGGTGGCGGGCTGCCGTTGCGTCATCTACATCCACGCTCATGTCAGCGAAGGCCGCCAACGGGCCATTGAAAACTTTGGCGCCGAAGTTCGCCGCGTCCTCGGTAACTACGATGATTCGGTGCATCAGGCGGCCGATGACTCCGCCGCCAACGGCTGGTACGTGGTGTCCGATACGTCTTGGCCGGGCTATAGAGATGTGCCCTGCGACGTCATGCATGGCTACACGGTCATGGCCGGCGAGGTCATGGACCAACTGCCCGATGGCAAACCGCCGACCCATATCTTCGCCCAGGGCGGCGTCGGCGGGCTGGCGGCAGCGGTGCTGGCGCCATTCTGGCAACGTTATGGCGCCGACCGGCCGCGCTTCGTGGTGGCCGAGCCGGATAATGCCGCCTGCCTGTTTGAGAGCGCCAAGGCAGGAACGCCAACGGTGGTCCATGGTGATCTCGATACGGTTATGGCCGGCCTTGCCGCCGGCGAGGTCTCGCTCCTCGCCTGGGACATTCTGTGGGCCGGCTGTGATGGCTTCGCCACGGTCGGCGATGACACGGCCCGGGATTTGATGCGCAAGCTTGCTCATGGTTGCGACGGCGACCCGGCCGTGGTTGCCGGTGAATCAGCGGTGGCTGGCCTTGCCGCCGCCATTGAAGCCCGGCGCGACGGCGCTCTGGGTCTCGACGGCAACAGCCGCCTGCTGGTAATCGGCAGCGAAGGCGCCACCGACCCGGCGCTCTATCACGAAATTGTAGGCCGTTCGGCCGATGAGGTAAGAGGCGCGTCATGAGTGAGATTATCCCCGAACGCTGCGACGTCCTGATCAAGGGCGGTGACGTTATCGACGGCGACGGCGACCCCCGGTTCCGCGCCGATGTGGCGGTGACCGACGATCGCATTGTTGCGGTTGGTGATCTCGGCGCCGTGACGGCTGGGGCCGAGGTCGATGCCGCTGGCCTGGTGGTGGCGCCCGGCTTCATCGACGCCCATACCCACGACGACCGGCTGGTGCTGTCGGGTCCGGACATGACGCCCAAGATCAGCCAGGGGGTGACCACGGTGGTCACCGGCAATTGCGGAGTCAGCCTGTCGCCATTGGCCCTGGTTGGCGACCCGCCGCCGCCCATGAACCTGCTCGGTGGTCGTGACTGGTATCGTTTTCCTACGGCGGCGGGATATGTAGCGGCCCTCGATGCCGACCCCGCGGCGGTCAACGTGGCCATGCTGACCGGCCATTCGACGCTCCGTGCGGGGGTTATGGACAGGCTCGACCGCGCCGCCACCGACGACGAGATCGCCCGCATGGCCGGGCTGCTCGACGAGGTCCTGGATGCCGGCGCAGTGGGTTTCAGCACCGGTCTGGCCTATCCCACGGCGATCGACGCGCCGGCCTCGGAAGTCACCGCCCTGGCGGAGCGACTGGAGCGGGTCGGCGGTGTCTACACCACCCATATGCGCGACGAGGGCGATGGTGTGATCGACTCCATCGAAGAAACAATCGGCACCAGCCGTGACGCCGGGGTGCGGGTGGTTATCTCCCATCACAAATGCAGCGGCCCGCGCAACTACGGCCGCACCAAGGAGACCCTGGCGCTGATCGAGGCGGCCCGGCGCAGCCAGGTGGTGGATCTCGACGTCTATCCCTATGTCGCCAGCTCGACCGTGCTGCTGCCCAGTTTCATGGACGACTGTCCGCGCATCCTGGTGACCTGGTCGGAGGCCCACCCGGAGTTGGCGGGGCGCGACCTGGACGACATTTGCGCCGACTGGGGCTGCTCGCGGGAAGAGGCCGCCGAGCGCCTCGACCCGGCCGGCGCGGTCTATTTCCAGATGGACGAAGACGACCTGCAGCGCATCCTGGCGTTCTCCGACGCCATGATCGGCTCCGACGGCTTGCCCCATGACGAGAAGCCCCATCCGCGCCTGTGGGGCACGTTCCCCCGGGTGCTTGGCCGCTACTCCCGCGATCTCGGCCTGTTCAGCCTGGAGGAAGCGGTGCGGCGCATGACCGGCGTGCCGGCCCGGGTGTTCGGCCTGGCGAGACGGGGCGTCATTTCCGCTGGGGCCTATGCGGACATCACCTTGTTCGACCCGGACACGGTCATCGACAGTGCCAGCTTCACGGATTCCAAGCAGCCAGCGGCGGGTATCAGCCTGGTCATGGTCAACGGCCGGGCGGTGTGGCGTGGCGGCGAATGGACCGGCGAGCGACCGGGGCGTCTTCACCGCCGGGGAGAAGCGTGACTATCACCACCGTCGATATGCATACCGGGGGCGAGCCCGTACGCATCGTCACTTCGGGCTATCCGACCATTCCCGGCGACACAATCTTGGCCAAGCGGCGCTATGTGCGTGAACACCTGGACCATCTGCGCCGCATGGTCATCTTCGAGCCGCGCGGCCACTACGACATGTACGGCATTATCCCGGTCGAGCCCGATTTGGTCGATGCGGACATGGCGGTGCTGTTCATGCATAACGAAGGCTACAGCACCATGTGCGGTCACGCGGTAATCGCCCTCGGGCGCTACGCCGTGGACCGGGGCATGGTGCCGGCGGTCGAGCCCGAGACCCGGGTCGCCATCCAGTGCCCCTGCGGCCTGGTGGTCGCCCATGTGGCGGTGGCCGAGGGTCGCGCCGGCGCCGTGCGCTTCGAGAGCGTGCCGTCCTTCGCCTTTGCACTGGATGTCACCGTGGAAACCGCCGAACACGGCGCGGTCACCGTGGATATCGGTTACGGCGGCGCGTTCTATGCCCTGGCGCCGGCGGCGCGTTTCGGTCTCGATGTGCGCACATCGCGGGTGCGCGACCTTGTCGACGTCGCCGACGCGGTGACGGCGGCAGTCAAGGATCAGGTGGCCCTCGGTCACCCCGACGACGACGACCTCGCCTTTCTCTATGGCACTATCCTGACCGATGGTGACGATGGCGCCGAAACGCCAACCGCCAATATCTGCGTCTTCGCCGATTCCCAGGTCGATCGCAGCCCGACCGGCTCCGGCGTCGCGGCGCGCATGGCCGTGCAGTACCGGCGCGGCCAGGTCGCTCTCGGTGAACCCCGCGGCTTCGAGAGTGTCACCGGCGCCCTGTTCAGCGGCCAGGCGGTATCCAAAACGGTTTGCGGCGACATCCCGGCGGTCACCGTGGAAGTCGGCGGCGAGGCTCACTACAGCGGCGAATCAAAATTCACCGAGGAGCCCGATGATCGCCTCGGCGGCGGGTTCATGCTGCGATGAGCCAGTACCTGGCGGCGGCCCTGGACCGCGACGATCCCCTGGCTCCTATGCGCGAGCGCTTTCATATTCCGCAAGGCGTCATCTATCTGGACGGCCACTCTCTGGGCGCCATGCCCAAGGCGGTACGCCATGAGGTGAATGCGGCGGTGGAGACCGAATGGGCCGAGCACTTGATTACCGCCTGGCGGCGGGACGGCTGGTGGCGGTTGCCCGAGACCCTGGGCGACGTGCTGGGCGGGGTGATCGGCGCCACGCC
This sequence comes from uncultured Alphaproteobacteria bacterium, assembly GCA_964645285.1. Taxonomy (GTDB): domain Bacteria; phylum Pseudomonadota; class Alphaproteobacteria; order JAAXGF01; family JAAXGF01; genus JAYZAP01. The sequence continues at coordinate 31,243 of CAZYDR010000030.1, read as the reverse complement.
GGATCAGACCGTGGTCACCGACACCACCTCAATCAATCTTCACAAAGTCCTGTGGGCGGCGCTTGACGCCAATCCGGGTCGGCAGGTCATCGTTGCCGAGGCCGACAGCTTTCCCGCCGATCTCTACATTATCCAGGGGCTACTGGCCGGACGGCCGGACCTTGAATTGCGGTTGCTGATCGAGGGTCAGCCCATCGAAGAGGCGTTAGGCAACGACGTCGCCGTGGCGCTATTGAACGCGGTCGACTATCGCACCGGCGCTCTCATGGACATGGCGGCGGTGACGGCGACGGTTCAGCAGGCCGGCGCTCTGGCTCTGTGGGATTTGTGCCATGCGGCCGGCGCAGTGCCGTTGGCCCTCGATGACTGGAATGTGGATCTCGCCGTCGGCTGTACCTACAAGTATCTCAATGGCGGCCCTGGCGCGCCGGCGTTCATCTACGCCGCCGAACGGCTGCATCAGCGGTTACGGCAGCCCCTGTCCGGCTGGTGGGCTCATGCCGAGCCTTTCGCCTTCGAGACTGATTTTCGCGCCGATCAAGGCATCCGCAAATTCCTTTGCGGCACCCAGCCGGTGCTGTCCATGAGGGCCTTGCAGGCGTCGCTGGACTTGTTTGCCACAGCGGATATGGCCGTGGTCCGCGCCAAGAGCATGGCTCTGGCCGAGTTATTCATCGCCGAAGTCGAGCGCCGTTGCCCCGACCTCTCGGTATTGAGCCCACGCGACCCGGCCGCGCGGGGCAGCCATTTAGCCCTGGTCCATTCCGAGGGCTTCGCCATCAGCCAGGCATTGATCGCCCGCGGCGTCATCGGCGACTTCCGCGCCCCCGACGTCATGCGCTTCGGTATGGCGCCGCTCTATCTGCGCTATGGCGACATCGTCGACGCTGTTGAAGCCCTGGCCCAGGTCATGGAAAATAGCGAATGGCGCGACCCTAAATTCCGGGCACCCATCGAGGTAACGTAGAGCCTCTACTCAACTCCCGCCTGTTCGAGGAAGCTTTCGCGCGGCTCAATCTCGTCGTGGACCAGGTTGTAGTGGCAGTCGATACAGGTCATGCCGGTTTCACGGGCTTCCTGGTGCTGACGCTGCCCGCGCTTGTGGGTGGTTTCGTTCCCAACTTTCCTGTCTATGCCTTGGTCACCGAAACCACCGTATCCATCTAGCGCTGCTGCCCGCTAATCGGTTCGGATGAGTTTGGAATGATCCGGTTGGGATGGCCGCCATCGGCGGGCCACCACTTGAGTTCCTCGTATGGCGAGTCGACGTCGATACCGTACGGCGCCTTCTCGCCCGAGGCGTATCGGCCGTATTCCCAGCGCCCGCCGTGGCTCGACATGGTGATGGCCTCCGGAACGACGTTTTCGGTCATTTTCGCAACGGCTTCAATCTCGCCAAGCAACGACTTGATCTTGATTCGATCGCTATCGACGATGCCCTTGGCCGCCGCCGTTTCGGGATTGATCCAGGCCGCGTTGTCGATGCTGATCTCATCGAGCCACATGCGGTTCTGGGTTCGTGAAAGCATCTGTACGTTGATCCTGAAGGTGGTGAGGATCAATTCGTCAGGGTTCTTCGCATGGTGCTCCGGTATAGGGACGTAGTTCGGCAGCGGCGCGAAACCCTTAGCCTCGAGGATTGCCGAGTACAACTCGAAGTACCCTGATTTGTTAAACCAGTCCGGTTTGAAGCCGATGTAGGCTTTATCGCCGAACTTTTGCGCGACGTAGCCGCGATAGGCTCCGGGGGTGTCCCTATAGCCCTGGCGCCTGGCTTGATTCTCACTGCTGACGTCGGCGGTGCGCCAGTTCCAGTAAACGCCGGTGGCCTCGTCGAGGATCACCCCGTCTTCCAGCACGGCCTCAGCATCGACAACCGTGCGATAGGAATAGTACAGCGGTTCGGCCTCCGGATCGTGCCATACGCCGCGTTTCTTCAGGCGCCGAAAACCACCGGCCTCGGCTTCATCGTCGAACACCATGATCAGCGGATGACCCTCGGCCGTAGAACGCGCCGCCCGGCTTCGGGGTGTGGCTAATGGCGGCGGCCCAGGCAGTGAGGTCGTTAAGCCACATGATGCCGCCTCATGAGGTGAACACCCTGTCGAATTGCTCATGGCGATCCCGCCGACGATACGACGCCGGCTCCAGAACTTGGAACAGAAAGAATAATTGGTCGGGGAGAGAGGGTTCGAACCTCCGACCTCCGCGTCCCGAACGCGGCACTCTACCAGGCTGAGCTACTCCCCGACCGGGGTTCGAGGGCGCATGATATAACCCCTTCGCCCCATGGCCGCAAGCGGTGTGGTGTGCATCTCTGGTGTTCGGCCCGGGAGCCGCCTATGGTCGGCCCTGGTTCGCCGCTTTCGGAGTAAACATAATGTCGTCGCCGGTCATCGATTTTCGCGTCCGCCTGCCCGTTGAACTGGGGCCGAGGCTGGAAACACCGCCGGAGATCAGCGGCCGCTACGATGAGGTGCTCGACATCTCGAACAAGAGCGCTGCCAGCCTCGATGACCTGTTGGCCGCCATGGATACCACCGGGGTTGACCATGCGGTGGTTCATGCGGAGTACGAGTTCGGCGACCCGGCCGATGGATTGAATGCGGCCGTGGCCAAGCTTGTCGCCGACCATCCCGACCGCTTTACCGGCATCGGCACGGTCTCCATGGCGCCCTACGACATCATGCGCGCGGTCGAGCAGATCGCTCAGTGCGCCGAAGCCGGCATGGTCGGCATCACCATGGAGCCATCATTCTTCCGCATGGGGATCAATGAGGGGCGGCTTTATCCGCTCTACGCCAAGGCCGCCGAGCTCGGGCTCATGGTTTGCGTCCATACGGGCATCAACTACGGCGTCACTCATCCAATCCGTAACGACCACCCGCTACAGCTCGACGACGTGGCCTGCGATTTTTCCGACCTGACCCTGATCGCCTGCCATGGCGGCTGGCCCTGGGTCGCGGAAATGGTCGCTGTGGCGCGCAAGCACCCCAACGTCTACATGGAGTTCGGCGGTCTAGCGCCCAAGTACATCGGCGCCGCCGGCAGCGGCTGGGAGGTCATGTACCGCTTCATGAACAGCGTGCTCGCCGGTCAGGTGCTGCACGGCACCGACTGGCCGGTCATGGCCATGGACCGCTCCATCGGCGAATGGCGCGGCCTCGGCCTCAAGGGCCACGTCCTCGATGGTCTCTTAGGAGACAATGCGGCTAGATTATTAGGGCGCGACTAGGCGTCTTTGGCGTCCACCAAGAGGTGGACTGCGTTCGAGCGCCCGATCTTGTGTTAACACGGACTGGGGCTCCCGCCGCATTCGCGGCGACGCGCGTTCGCGCTTGCCAGCGGCCATAAGAATGAGACCGCTGGGGGGTGTTCGAGTTTGCATTCTTTCAGCCCCCGACCGAGGGTCGCCAACCGTTTGGCGGGAGCCTGCGTGGCGATTGAACGCGCTATTAATCAATGCGCCCGGTTGATGACGAATTCGACCACGTTCTGGAGAATCGATTTTTCGTCGCAATCGGGGAAGATGGCGAGGCTGTCGCGGGCCATGGTGCCGTAGTGGCGGGCCCGCTCGATAGTGTCGGCGAGGGCGCCGTGGCGCTGGATCAGGCTCATAGCCCGGGCCAGGTCGTCGTCGCGCTGATCGCCTTCTTCCAGGGTACGACGCCAGAAGTCGCGCTCGTCATCGCTGCCCCGGCGGAACGCGAGAATGATTGGCAGGGTAATCTTGCCGTCGCGGAAGTCGTCGCCCACGGCCTTGCCCAGATCCGCCTCGCGGGCCGAGTAATCGAGGACGTCGTCAACCAGCTGGAAAGCGATCCCCAGGTTCATGCCGTAGGTGTCCAGCGCCTCTTCCTCGACAGCCGGACGGTCGGCGACCACGGCACCGATGCGGCTGGCGGCGGCGAACAGGGCGGCGGTCTTGGCCTTGACGACATCGAGATGGGCGGCCTCGCTGGTTTCGGTGTCGTTGGACGTCATCAGTTGCAGGACCTCGCCCTCGGCGATCACCGCGGCGGCGTCGGACAAAATCTTGAGTACCTTGAGGGAGCCGTCCGCAACCATGATCTGGAACGAGCGGCTGAACAGAAAGTCGCCGACCAGAACGCTGGCCTTGTTGTCCCACACCGCGTTGGCGGTGGCGTTGCCCCGGCGCAGGGCGCTGTCATCAACCACGTCGTCGTGGAGCAGGGTGGCGGTGTGGATGAACTCGACCGCCGCGGCAAGATGAATGTGGCGCTCGCCGGTGTAACCACAGAGCCTTGCCGAGGCCAAGGTCATCATGGGCCGCAGACGCTTGCCGCCGGCGGCGATGATGTAGCCGGCCAGCTGCGGGATCAGCGCCACCTGGCTGTCCATGCGATCGAGAATGACCCGGTTGACCTCGTTGATCTGGTCGGCCACCAGGGCGTTGAGACGATCAAGCGTCGGGCGTGGTGTACGCCTGCGCTCGGCGTCGAAATTGACTACCAGCGACAAATCCGCCTCCTATATCCTTGCGCTCTTCCGGTCGCTCCCCCACTTGACGTATCGCGGCCCCTGGAGCGAGCATAGGCGCAAGCCTTAGTTTAACAGAGTAGGGAGCCGGGAAAAGCCGTTTCGCCATGGTCGAATTATTGCGTACGAATGATCCGGTCCGCCTGTCCTGGGTGATGGCCCTGCTGTCCGACGCGGATATCGGGTCCGTGGTGTTCGACAGCCATGCTAGTATCGTCGAGGGCAGTATCGGCGCCTTGCCGCGCCGCCTGATGGTTATCGCCGATGATCTGGCCCGTGCCCGCTATGTGCTCGACACCGCCGGCGAGGCATACGACAGCGCGTCCCATGACCATGCTTGACGACATCACAGAAGACAGCCTGCTCGATGGCCGGGTCACCTTGCGCCAGCTGGCGGAGGGGTATCGCGCGGCCATCGACCCGGTGCTGCTGGCCGCCGCCACCCCGGCGGCCGATGGCGAGCACGTGCTTGACGTGGGCAGTGGTGTGGGCGCCGCCTCATTGTGTCTTGCCTACCGGGTTAAAGGCTGCCGCCTGTTCGGCGTTGAGGGTCAGCGCGACCTGGTGCGCCTCGCGGTCGATAATGCGGTGCTCAACGGCTTCGAGGGCCGTATGGATATGATGGTCGGTGATTTGACCCGGCCGCCGCCACGGCTCGCCGCTGGCTCGTTCCACCACGTCATGTCCAACCCGCCGTTTCTCGAGGCCGAGCGCGCCCGGCCGTCGCCCCATGGCATGAAGGCCATGTCGACGGTTGAGTCGTCCGCCGACCTTGCCGCCTGGATCGACTTCTGCATCAAGATGGTGCGCTACAAGGGCACCATTACGCTGATCCACCGCGCCGACCGTCTCGACGAGCTGCTGGCGGCGTTGCGCGGCCGGGCCGGGGGCCTGGTGCTTTACCCTCTGTGGCCGACAGCGGACGGCGGTCGCCCGGCCAAGCGGGTCATCGTCCATGCCATCAAGGGCGGCTCGGCGCCGCTTCGCCTCAGCCCGGGCCTGGCGCTCCATGCCAATGGCGGCTACACCGCCGAGGCCGACGCCGTCCTGCGTGAGGGCGCCGCGCTCGCTCTCTAGCGCTCTCGGACCTTTCACGAACCATTGAACGTCCGTGAGGTCGAAAACCCTTATCTATAGGTGTGACATTACAGATAAGGAGTAAAAGCAATGCGATATTCGATTCTCGTCGTCGCCGTGGGCATTATGGCGGTCGCGGGCATCGATGGCCGGCTGGGGGCAGCCACCGATCAGCCCAACCCACCGACGATTCAGCTCGCCCAGATTAGTGGCGACCCTGACCAGCTCCGGCGTCACTTCCGGGTCCGCGACCCGGCCGACCTGAACGCCGCCGAGGCCGAGGAAGTTTTTGGCGAGCTTAGGGGTGACATGGCGGAAATTTACGCCTTATCCGGTGACGCCATGGCCGGTGCCTACCAAAAGTGGCCGCGCTACAACAGCGCGCCGCACCTCTCGAAAACCCACGGCCAGCGCTACGCTAACAGTTTCGCCAACGGCCTGGCCGCCGGCTATGGCGCTTTCGAGAGCGCCGACACCATGCCGGTGGGCGCGGTTATCGCCAAGGACAGCTTCGCTGCCACGGCCTCGGGCGACATATTCCCCGGTCCGTTGTTTCTCATGGAGAAAGTGAAGCCGGGCTTCAGCAACGCCAGCGGCGACTGGCTATACACCATGATCATACCCGACGGCACGGTCTTCGGCGTCACCAAAGGCGAAGGTACCGAGCGCGTCGAATACTGCATCGGCTGCCACTTGGCGCGGGAGCGTTACGATCACCTGTATTTCCCGCCGAAGGGCTATCGGATTGTGCCGTAGGCTATCGGTTCACGGCGGCAAGGGCGGCGGCCAATCGGCAATTTGACGGAACGCCATCGAGAGAACCGTTACCGCGACGGCGACTATAAGAAAGCCTGAGATATACGTAACGATAGCCAAAATTATGTCCAATTCCCACGGGTTCAGTGGTGTTGGCATTGCCGAGCCGTATAACGAGCCGAAAAGTGCTTCGAGAATTAACCTAAAAGGGAATAACGGAAGCGATGCGATAAACATCGCCGATGCAAGCCTCCACGTGTTTCCACGGAGCAAGGTCCATGCGACGGTATGTTGTTCATCGCCCTCCACGGCCACAGCCGGTAAGAGGAGAAGACAACGCATGCAGAGGGCACAAATGACAATTGGCACAGCCGCAAATGCCATGACCAGCGCACCGAATACTACTTCCTGGAAGCTTCCCGATACCATGCTTTCTAATTGCCTGCGAATCGTGTCCGGAGCGTCTAAAACAGTATCGACGCCAAATAACAGGATGAATGCGAAGATGAAGAACCTCAACTCGCGTCGTCCGATGCGAAACTGGAGCAGACCTGCTGTGTCGCGATGTCCGAGCAGAACGTAACGATGCCATGACATCGCAAAAACGCTCAAATTTAACACGCTTGCGAGCGCCTCAACGTAGCGCCAGGCATCGATCCCACCGGGTGCAAAGAACACACCAAACGATCCGTCGCGGCGCACAATGTCGAAAATCCAAAGGCCGACTGCTAGTGCTATCGGTATCGCCGCCAGCGCGAAGAACGGTTTGATATTGGTAAACAGGAACTTGTACGGGTCCGCGATCGTGCGCCATACGGAAAATTTGGTTTCAGTCGGCATTTCGCAAGCAAGTCCCAGGTTCGTGAAAACCGTACTTCGATTCAACCGTCAGGGGAACCTGGATTTCCCGGTCCTTCGTTTTGGTATGCCAGTGATTATCACCTCATGACCCGCCCGGCGCTTGCGTCCGCACCCGTGCGGCTCTAAAACAAGTCATGTTTGGATTCGGTCTGCAAAAGCTCCTTGTGCTCGCCCTGCTGATTGGCGCCGTTTGGTACGGCTTCAAGTACTTCAGCCGCTATGAGGGGTCGCGCAAGAAAGTCGCCAATGCGGCGCGCAAGGCGGCGAAAATGGCGGCCGGCAAGGCGGCTGAACCCGAGCCCCAAGCGGAGCCCGTGGCCCAGGACATGGAGCGCTGCGAGACCTGCGGTGATTTCGTGGCCGTCCAGGGCGTGACCTCCTGCGGCCGCGAGGCCTGCCCCTATCCCGGCTGAACGCGGGTGACCGACCGATGAATGCGCCGAGCGGGCAAGCCCCGTCATTCCAGGACCTTATTTTTACCCTGCAACGTTATTGGGCGGGGGAGGGTTGCGTGCTGGTGCAGCCTTACGACATGGAGATGGGGGCCGGCACCTTTCATCCGGCGACCACGCTCCGCGCCCTCGACACGAAGCCGTGGAAGGCGGCCTATGTGCAGCCGTCGCGGCGGCCGACCGATGGGCGCTATGGCGATAATCCCAACCGCATGCAGCACTTCTACCAGTTCCAGGTCATCGTCAAGCCGTCGCCGGACGACTTCCAGGAACTCTACCTCAAGAGCCTCTATGTCCTGGGTATCGATCCGGCCATGCACGACCTGCGCTTCGTCGAGGACGACTGGGAGAGCCCGACCCTGGGCGCCTGGGGCCTCGGCTGGGAGGTCTGGTGCGACGGCATGGAGGTCTCCCAGTTCACCTATTTCCAGCAGGTCGGCGGCTTCGACTGCAACCCGGTGTCCGGCGAGCTGACCTACGGCATGGAGCGTCTCGCCATGTACATTCAGGGGGTCGAGAACGTCTACGACCTGGACTGGAACGGCGCCGGGGTGACCTACGGCGACGTCTACAAGCAGAACGAGGTGGAGTTCTCCGCCTATAACTTCGAGCACGCCAATACGGAGATGCTGCAGCGCCACTTCGTCGATGCCGAGGACGAATGCGCCGTATTGCTCGGCAAGGAACTGGCGCTGCCCGCCTATGACCAGTGCATGAAGGCCAGCCACCTGTTCAACCTGCTCGACGCCCGCGGCGTCATCAGCGTCACCGAACGGGCCGCCTACATCGGCCGCGTGCGGGCGCTGGCCAAGGGTTGCTGCGCCCAATGGCTGCGCAGCCAGGGCGAAGCGGTGGAGAACTGACCGTGGCCGAACTGCTGCTCGAACTATTGTCCGAAGAAATCCCCGCCCGCATGCAGGCAAAGGCGGCGGACGACCTCAAGCGTCTGGTCTGCGACGAGCTCAAGGAGGCCGGCCTCACGTTCGATAGTGCCGACTCCTATGCAACGCCGCGCCGCCTGACCCTGGTGGTCGACGGTCTGCCCACGGCCCAGCCCGATATCCGCGAGGAACGCAAGGGCCCCAAGGCCGACGCTCCCGACCAGGTCATAGCCGGTTTTCTCAAGTCAGTCGGCCTGACTCGCGACCAAGTCGAGGAGCGCGAAACGCCGAAGGGCAATGTGCTGTTCGCGGTGATTGAGAAGAAGGGCGAGGCCACCGCTGAGGTGCTGAGAGGTCTTCTGGGTAGTACGCTAAATCGATTCCCGTGGCTTAAATCGATGAAGTGGAGCAAGTACGACTTATTTTGGGTTCGCCCTTTACAGAACGTACTGGTGATTTTTGATGGCAATAAAATGCCTTTTATCATTGGGCTAAAATCACGAAATGGAAGACGTGCTTGGGGTGAAAAAGAGAGCAGTCTCCTTGATACTGAATTTCCGCTAATAGCTAACGATCAGACTTTCGGCCACCGTTTCATGGCGCCCGACGCCATCACTGTGACCAACTTCGCCGAATACAAGGCCAAGCTGCGCTCCGCCTACGTCATGCTGGATGCGGCCGAGCGCCGCGCGGTCATCGAGAAGGACGCGGCCATGGCCGCCGAGGGTGAGGGCTACAGCCTCAAGCCCGATCCCGGTCTGGTCGCCGAGGTCGCCGGCCTGGTCGAATGGCCGGTGGTGCTCACCGGCGCCATCGACCCGGCCTTCATGGACCTGCCGGCCGAAGTGCTGACCACCGCCATGCGCCACCACCTCAAGACCTTCGCCCTGCTCGACAGCGACGGCAACCTGGCGCCGCGCTTCGTGGTGGTCGCCAACAACCACGCCACCGACGGCGGCAAACAAATCGCCGCCGGCAACGAACGCGTGCTGCGCGCCCGTCTCAGCGACGCCAAATTCTTCTGGGACAAGGACCGCGAACGCACTTTGGGGAGCCGCATCCCCGACCTCGACAAGGTGGTGTTCCACGCCAAGCTCGGCAGCGTCGGCGACAAGGTCAAACGCATCGAGGTCCTGGCCGTGGAAATCGCCAAGTCCGTGCCGGGTGCCGACGAGGCTGCCGTGCGCGAGGCCGCGCGCCTGTGTAAAACCGATCTGGTCAGCGGTATGGTCGGCGAGTTCCCCGAACTCCAAGGCCTAATGGGCCGCTACTATGCCCTCGGCGAAGGAAAGGACAGCGCCGTCGCCGACGCCATCGCCGAGCACTATTCACCGCAAGGCCCCAACGACGATTGCCCCAGCGCGCCGGTCAGCATCGCCGTGGCATTGGCGGACAAGATTGATAGCTTGGTTGGCTTTTGGGCCATAGATGAGAAGCCGACCGGCTCGAAGGATCCGTTTGCTCTGCGCCGCAGCACCTTGGGCGTAATCCGCCTTATTTTGGAAAATAATATTCGTTTGTCGGTGAAGAGTATTTTTGAGAAATCCTGGAGACTTTACGAAGACAAGCAAGTAGAAAGCACAGTTATGGGGTCGGTACACTACGATATTGCTGTACCCGATGTCCGCGACGGAGAGACTGTTCCAACGCCGAAAGTGGGGCAGGCTAGTCTCACGGAGATGCGACCAATCGGCCAGCTCTCGGACGACCTCCTCGATTTCTTCGCTGATCGCCTCAAGGCCCATTTGCGCGAGAAGGGCGTGCGGCACGATCTCGTCTCGGCCGTATTCGCCCTGGGCGGCGAGGACGATCTGGTGCGGTTGTTGGCCCGCGTCGACGCCCTGCAGGCGTTTGTCGCCAGCGAGGACGGCGAGCATTTGCACATCGCCTACAAGCGCGCCGCCAATATTGTCGGCATCGAGGAGAAGAAGGACGGTGTCCGCTACGACGGCGCCGATGTCGATACGGCGCTGCTGCGCGAGGCCGACGAAGTTGCCGTGGCGGAGCGTCTCACCGAGGTCAGTGGATTGGCGGACTCGGCCCTGGCCCACGAGGAGTTCGCCGCCGCCATGAGCGCCCTGGCCCTGCTGCGCAAGCCGGTGGACAGCTTTTTCGATAACGTCACGGTCAACAGCGACGATGCCGATTTGCGGCGCAACCGGTTGTCGTTGCTGGCCAGCATCCGCGCGATCCTGGACCGGGTCGCCGACTTTTCAAAGATCGAGGGATAACAGATTGACCAAGTGGGTATACGGCTTCGGGGACGGCTCGGCCGAGGGCGACGGCGCCATGGGCGAGCTGCTCGGCGGCAAGGGAGCCGGGTTGGCCGAGATGTCGAACCTGGGGCTGCCGGTGCCGCCCGGCTTCACCATCACCACCGAGGTCTGCACCGCCTATTACGCTGGCCATAAGGCGCTGCCCGACGGCGTCAAGGCTGAAGCCGAAACCGCTATGAAGGCCATCGAGACGGTGGTCGGGCCACGCTTTGGCGATGCGGAAAACCCGCTGCTGGTCTCCGTGCGTTCCGGCGGCCGGGCCTCCATGCCGGGCATGATGGACACCATCCTCAACCTCGGCCTCAACGACGACACCGTGGCAGGCCTGGCCAGGGCCAGCGGCGATGAGCGCTTCGCCTACGACAGTTACCGCCGTTTCATACAGATGTATGCCAACGTAGTGCTCGGCGTTGGCCATGACCGTTTCGAGGAACTGCTCGAGGATCACAAGGCGGTCCAGGGCGTGACCCTGGATACGGAGCTTTCCGCCGACGACTGGATCGACATTGTCGAGGCCTATAAGAAGACCGTTGAGAGCGACACCGGCGAACCTTTCCCCAGCGACGTCAACGACCAGTTTTGGGGCGCCGTGAACGCGGTGCTCGGCTCGTGGATGAACCAGCGCGCCATCATCTACCGCCGGCTCCACGATATCCCCGAGGACTGGGGCACGGCGGTCAATATTCAGGCCATGGTATTCGGTAACCGGGGTGACGACTGCGCCACCGGCGTCGCCTTCACCCGCGATCCGGGGAGCGGCGAGAAGGCAGTGTTCGGCGAATATCTGGTCAACGCCCAGGGCGAGGACGTGGTTGCCGGCATTCGCACGCCCCAACACCTCACCGTGGTGTCCAAGGAGGCCAACAAGTCGCGCTTCCCGGCCATGGAAGAGGTCATGCCCGAGGTCTTCGGCCAGCTCATTCAGGTCTTCGATCAGCTTGAACGTCACTACCGCGACATGCAGGATATCGAGTTCACGGTCCAGGGCGGCAAGCTGTGGATGCTGCAGACCCGGGGCGGCAAGCGCACCACCGGCGCCGGCGTACGCATCGCAGTTGAAATGGCCCGCGAGGGGCTCATCACCGAGCAGGAGGCGGTGAGCCGCATCGACCCGGCCTCGCTCGATCAGTTGCTCCATCCGATGCTCGATCCCCGGGCGCCGCGCAAGATACTGACCCGGGGTCTGCCGGCCTCGCCGGGGGCGGCCTCGGGGGCCGTGGTATTTACCGCCGACGAGGCCGACGACGCCGCATCCCAGGGCCGCGATGTCATCCTGGCGCGGGTCGAAACCAGTCCCGAGGATATCCACGGCATGCACGCGGCGCGCGGCATTCTGACCAGCCGCGGCGGTATGACCAGCCACGCCGCCGTGGTCGCCCGCGGCATGGGCCGGCCCTGCGTCTCGGGAGCCGGGGACTTGCGTATCGACATCAAGGCCGGGCGCTTGACCGCCGGCGGTGTGGAGGTCGCGGCCGGCGATCTGATTACCATCGACGGCACCACCGGCGAGGTCATGCTCGGCGAGACGGCGATGATCCAGCCGGAGCTATCCGGCGACTTCCAGACCCTTATGAAATGGGCCGATGAGGTCCGGCACATGCGGGTGCGGACCAATGCGGATACCCCCCAGGACGCCCGCACGGCCCGCGAGTTCGGCGCCGAGGGGATTGGCCTGTGCCGCACCGAGCACATGTTCTTCGACGCCCAGCGTATCGTCGCCGTGCGCGAGATGATCCTGGCCGAGGATACCGACGCCCGGCGCGCGGCGCTCGACAAGATCCTGCCCATGCAGCGCGACGACTTCATCGAGATATTCCGCATCATGGCCGGGCTGCCCGTGTGCATCCGCCTGCTCGACCCGCCGTTGCACGAATTCCTGCCCAATTCCGACGATGACCTGGCCGAGGTCGCCGCCGCTGCCGGGGTTGATTTCGAGACCTTGCGCAACCGCGCCGCCCAGCTTCACGAGGTTAACCCCATGCTCGGCCACCGCGGTTGCCGGCTCGGCATCTCGTACCCGGAAATCTACGAGATGCAGGTCCGCGCCATTTTCGAGGCGGCTCTGGCGGTGGGCGAGGAACTCGGCGAGACGGTGACGCCGGAGATCATGATCCCCCTGGTCGCCACCCGGCGCGAGCTGGAACTCCTCAAGCCGCGCATCATCGATGTGGCCGCCGCGGTGGAAAGCGAGAAGGACGCCAAGCTGTCGTTCCTGGTCGGCACCATGATCGAGCTGCCCCGCGCCTGCCTGCGCGCTGGTGATATTGCCGGTGCGGCCGAGTTCTTCAGCTTCGGCACCAATGATCTGACCCAGACCACCTACGGTATCTCACGCGACGATTCACCGAGCTTCCTGGAAAATTATCAGCGCGTCGGCGTGGTCGAGCGCGACCCTTTCGTCAGCCTCGACGTCAACGGCGTCGGCGAACTGGTGGAGACCGCAGTCGAGCGCGGAAAGGCGGCGCGGGGCGACCTCAAGCTAGGCATCTGCGGCGAACACGGCGGCGACCCCGATTCCATCCACTTCTGCCAGCGCATGGGCCTGGACTACGTCTCCTGCTCGCCGTTCCGGGTGCCGATTGCCCGGCTCGCCGCGGCGCAGGCGGCTTTGGATACTAAGAAAAGTCTTTAAGCCTCACGGGCTGGCGCTTACGTCCCCAATCGCCGGGCGGGCCGTCGAACACACCGGCACATTGGGCACCACAATTTGCGCAATGGCCCTGGCCGTCCAGGTTCCAGACGCCGAGCTGGTACCAGTCGCGGACGATCAGCTTGCGGTCGCAGTTGTGGCAGTAGGTGCTGTCGCCAGCCACGTCATGAACGTTGCCGGTGTAGGCATAGCGCACGCCGTTCTTCAGTGCGATCTGGCGCGCCCGAGTTAAGGTCAGGGGTGGCGTGTTGCCTTTGTCGCGCATCTTCCAATCCGGGTGGAAGGCCGAGAAGTGCAGCGGCACGTCGGGACCCAGGTTCTCCACCACCCATTGGGTCAGTTCTTCGATCTCGCCGTCGGAGTCGTTCTCGCCGGGAATGATCAGGGTGGTGATCTCGAACCACACGTTGGTTTCGTTTTTGAGATAGATCAGGGTTTCTTTCACCGGCTCCAGGTGGCCGGCGCAGAGGGTCTTGTAGAAATCCTCGGTGAACGCCTTGAGGTCGATATTGGCGGCGTCCATGTGGTCGTAGAACTCGGCCCGAGGCTCATCGCAGACATAGCCCGAGGTCACCGCCACGGTTTTGACGCCCACCTCGCGGCAGGCCCGGGCCACGTCGATGGCGTATTCGTAGAAGATGATCGGGTCGTTGTAGGTGAAGGCGACGCTGCGGCAGCCCAGTTGCTTGGCGGCGCGGGCGATGGTCTCCGGCGAGGCGGCGTCGGCCAGGGTGTCGAATTCCCGCGACTTTGAGATATCCCAGTTCTGGCAGAACTTGCAGGCCAGGTTACAACCCGCCGTACCGAACGACAGTACCGGGGTGCCCGGCAGGAAGTGGTTGAGCGGTTTCTTCTCGATGGGATCGACGCAATAGCCGCTCGATCGCCCCCAGGTGGTCAGCACAATGGCGTCGCCCTGCCGCGCCCGCACGAAACACAACCCGCGCTGGCCTTCGTTGAGTTTGCAGTAGCGCGGGCAGACGTCGCACTGAACCCGGCCATCATCGAGGCCGTGCCAGAAGCGGGTCGGGACGACGTGGGCGCCGCTATGGAGAGTCATGGTTCCGTCATTTGTCACGATTGATATAAGATGGTGTGTGGAGGGGCGCTTGTCACGCCCATAGGAAAAGGGATTGGCCATGGCTTCAATACGGCCCCCGGCGGTGGCGGGGATGTTTTATCCCGGCGATGCCGCCGAGCTGCACAACGCGGTCAACGGCTATCTCGCCGGAGTCGCGCTCGGTGATGGGACCGCTGTACCCAAGGCGGTCATCGCGCCTCATGCGGGCTATGTCTATTCCGGCGCCCTGGCGGCCGAGGCCTTTGCTCGCCTGGCACCGGCGCGGGATGTCATCAAACGCGTGGTGGTCATCGGTCCGGCCCACCGTATGCCGTTTCGCGGTATCGCCGCCAGCGGCGCCGACGCTTTCGCCACGCCGGCCGGCCAGGTGGCGGTGGACAGCGTGGCGACCCAACAGCTTATGGCTCTACCGTCGGTGGTGGTGCTCAACGAGGCCCATCGGCTGGAGCACAGCCTCGAGGTCCAGTTGCCGTTTCTCCGGCGGGTGCTTGGCGATTTTCAGGTGGTGCCCCTGGTGGTCGGCGACGCCAGTCCCGAGCAGGTCACCCAGGTGCTCGACACCCTGTGGGGTGGCCCCGAGACCCTGATCGTTATCTCCTCGGACCTCAGCCACTTCCTGGACTACGACGCCGCCAGCACCATGGACGGCGACACCTGCAAGGCCATCGAGAATTTCCAGCCCGACAGCATTGCCAACGAACAAGCCTGCGGCCGGGTGCCCATCAAGGGCCTGCTGACGACGGCCAAGGCGCGCGGCTTGACAATCTCGACCCTGGGCGTGTGCAATTCTGGCGACACCGCAGGCTCCCGCGACCGGGTCGTCGGCTACGGCGCCTGGGCGTTCTTCGAGACCGAGGAGTCCTTGCGCCGGGGCAAGGACATAAAGCCGGCGGTGGTGGCCAATCCCTCCCGCACTACCGTCACCACGGCGCAAATTCTCGAGCGCCACGGCGCCGCCTTGCTGCGGGTCGCCCTCACATCGGTGATCTACGGCCTCAAGGGCGACCAGCCGTTCAAGGCCGATCCGGCAAAATATCCACCCGCCCTGGGCCTCAACGTCGCCAGCTTCGTCACCCTCAAGCTCGGCGGCCAACTGCGCGGCTGTATCGGCACGGTCCAGGCGGCCAAGCCTTTGGTGGTCGATGTCGCCGACAACGCCTTTAACGCCGCCTTCAAGGACCTGCGCTTCAAGCCCCTGACCGAGGCCGAACTGGAGCCCCTCGACATCGACATCTCCCTGCTCAGCCCATCCGCGCCCATGACCATTGCCGGCGAGGCCGACCTGCTGGCCCAACTCCGGTCCGGCACCGATGGCCTGATCATCAGCGACGGCCAACACCGCTCCCTGTTCCTGCCCTCGGTCTGGGAAACCCTGCCCGAGCCCACCGATTTCCTCGGCCAACTCAAGATAAAGGCCGGCCTTGCGGCCGATCATTGGTCGGATAATTTCAGGGCGGCGCGGTTTACGACGTGCTCAACGTCGTTCGGAGAGTTGGGGAACTCGTCCTAAGCCGCTCGCAACCACACCGCTGTATCGTGGAACACCGCGCCGCCCAACGGCGGGCCTGAATCCGCGCCCACAAGCGCGTTGACGCCGAGACCTTCCTCAAACGCTGTGTTCGGCCAGACGCTTTCGATGACCACCACGCCGCGTTGCAGGCCGTCGAAGGCCTCGGCGTGGACCACGATGTCGGCGCGATGGTTGCCGACGCGGACCCGGTCGCCGTCGTTGATGCCCAGGGCAGCCAAATCGTCCGGGTGGATTTTGGCGCTCGGGCGGCCCTCGCGTTTGATCGATGTCGGGGTCTCGGTGAACGAGGTGTTGAGGTAGTTGCGCGCCGGGGCGGTGACCAGGCGGTAGGGGTGTTCGTCGTCAGCCGCCTCGATGGTTGCCATGTGGTCGGGCAGGCGGGGCATGGCCTGGTAGTCGCGGCCCACGGACGCCCAGTCCGGGGCGAAGCGGAAACGGCCGTCGGGAGTCGGGAAGCCGTTGATGAAGTGGGAGGTTTCGAAGTCGGGCTGGCAGTCGTGCCAGCGTTTGGCTTTGAGTTCATTGGCTCCGGGCATGTCCGAGGCGCGCAGGGTCTCATCCATGATCTCCCAGGCGGTCATGGTGAAGCCGCGATGCTCGGCCCCGAGGCGTGTCGCAAGGCCGCACAGGACATCGTGGTTGCTGCGGGCCTGGGCGTAGGGCTCGATGGCCCGGGGGCCGATCTGGGCGTCACCGTGGGCGCTGGCCTGATAGATGTCGTCATGCTCCAGGAATGTGGTGGCGGGTAGCACGATGTCGGCCATGCGGGCGGTGTCGGTCATGAACTGCTCGTGGACGCAGATGAACAGATCATCGCGCAGGAAGCCCTCGCGGACTCTTTTGGACTCAGGGGCCACCACCATGGGATTGGTGTTCTGGATAAACAGGGCGGTGACCGGCGGGCCGCAGGCGAGATCGGCCGCCTCGCCACAGAGGATCGGGCCGATGCGTGACTGGTCGAGCTTGCGCAGGGTCTTGTCCATGGCGTCGAGGCCCTGGATCAGGGTGGCGTCCCAGCCGAACACCGTGCGGTTGGCGTAGTAGGCGCCGCCGCCGGGATAGCGCCAGGCGCCGGTCACGGTCGGCAAGCAGGTCACTGCGTGAACCTGGGCGGCGCCGTTGCGCGAGCGGGCGAAGCCGTAGCCGACCCGGATGAAGCTGCGCTTGGCGGCGCCGTATTCCCGGGCGAAAGCGATGATCTCGTCTTCGGGGATGCTGGTAATTTCCGCCGCCCAGGCCGGGGTGCGGCTTTCCAGATGGGTCTCCAGCGCGTCTGGGCAATCGGCGTATTGGGCCATGTAGTCGCGGTCGGCGTATCCTTCCGCGAACAGCACATGCATGACCGCGCATGCCAAAGTGCCGTCGGTGCCTGGGCGAATCATAAGGTGCCAGTCTGCAGTGGCCGCCGTGGCCCCGCGATAGGGGTCGATCACCACCAGCTTGGCGCCGCGCTCCTTGCGGGCGCGGGAAATATGGGTCATCAGGTTGACTTGTGTCGCCACCGGATTGGCGCCCCAGCAAACGATGTAGTCGGACTCCGAGGTCTCGCGCGGCTCCGGCCCGCGCAACTCACCAACCCCGGCAGACCAACCCGCGTCGGCAAGCGTCGTGCAGATGGTGCTGCGCTGGCGTGAGTATTTCATCACATGGCGCAGGCGCTCGATGCCGTCGCGCTGCACCAGGCCCATGGTGCCGGCATAGAAATAGGGCCACACGGTTTCCGGACCGTGTTTGGCGGCCGCCGCCTTGAGGGCCGCCGCGGTTTCGTCCAGTGCCTCATCCCAGGTGATCGGCTCGAACTGTCCGCTGCCCTTGGGTCCGCTGCGGCGCAGCGGCTGGGTCAGGCGATCCGGGTGGTGGACCCGCTCCGCATAGCGCGCCACCTTGGCGCAGACCACGCCGGCGGTGTAGGCGTTATCCTTGGCGCCATGGACCCGGCCAATGGTGCGCTCGTCGATAATCTCCACATCCAGGGCGCAGGTGCTGGGGCAGTCGTGAGGGCAGACGGAATGGGCGATGTCGTGGGGCAAGACGGCGGACTCCTGGTCAACTCTTCGCCACCGATCCTAAAGGCCAGGACAAATGTCGTCGAGTATCAAGCCGAATACGGGTGACTTTCGCCTTCCACTCACCCCAGCCATGGGGCAAACTTGCGTATTGCATTGTGAATTAATGGATGGCGAGGAAATAGGGGTTGGCCGCAAGCGGCAGTTTAACGGTGAAATTCTGGGGCGTGCGTGGCGGTATTGCCTGCCCCGGTCCAGGGACCGTACGCTATGGCGGCAACACCGCCTGCATTGAGATGCGTTGCGGCGACAATGTGTTGATTTTTGACGCCGGTACGGGCATTCGCGCTCTCGGCGAGGCGCTCATTCAGCAATCGCCGGTCTCGGCCGATATCTTCTTCAGTCGCACCGGATTCGAGCGCATCTGCGGCATTCCGTCCTTCGCCGCCGGCTATCACCCGGCCAACGCGTTCCGCTTCTGGGGCGACCATCTGCCCGAGGGCAAGGGCGTGCGCGACGCCCTGACCGGCCTGATGTCGGACCCGGTGTTTCCGGTGCCGATTTCGATCATGGGCGCCAATCTGGAATTCCGCGACTTCGACGCCGGTGAGGTGCTCGGGCCCTCCGATGACGTCAAGGTCCGCACGGTCGAACTCAACTGCGACACAGCGGTGACCGGCTATCGCATTGAATGGGGCGGCAAGAGCATCGCCTATGTGTCGGACCTGGTGCCCGGCACCGGTGGCGATGAGTCCGCCGCGCTGGAAGTCCTCGAAGGGGCCGACATGGCGATCCTCAATACCGCGCGCCATGCGGGCGACTGTGGCGACTGGCGGGACGGTCTTCGCCTTTGTGATACGGCGTCGGCGGGCATCTGCGTGCTGTTTCATCACGACCCGGATGATGACGACGACGCCCTCGACCGCATCGCCGAGGAAGCCCAAGCCACCCGCCCTGGTACGATCGTGGCGCAGGAAGGCTCGACCCTGGAGGTCTAGTCTCTAAGCTGACAGAACGTCGAAAACGTCACCGTCGGGCTGGTGGCCCAAGACATGCTGATGATGCCACACGGCATAAAACAACAGTATCCAGGCGGCGAAACCCTGATGCCGACCTGATGCCTTTCCGAACAGAGATATCACCGCGTCTGCCCGGCAGGCCTCGGCAATGCCCGGTTGGCTCGCAACCAGAGGCCCGAGCTTCGCGCCCTTGCGGGCGATCCAGTCGGCCACCGGTACAGTGAACCCTCGTTTGGGTGCGAACGCCTGAGCCTCGGGCTGGCGCTTGGCAAGCCAGCGGCGCAGCAGCCACTTGCCCTTGCCGTCGCGCAGTTTGAGATTGTCGGGCAGGGGAAAGGCGACTGCCGTCACTGCCGGATCCAGCAGAGGCGTGCGGCCCTCAACGCCATGGGCCATGAGGCAACGGTCCACCTTGGTCAGCAAGTCGTGGGGCAGCCAGTCGGCGCAGTCGACCGCCTGGATGACTTGCAGTGGGCTGCGGCCATGGCGATCCTCGGTCGCTTCGGCGGCGTCGATGCCATCGCGCCAGCCCACCGGTTCGTCCCGCAGAATACCGAGACGGTCGAACACGCCACGGCCGCGAAACGCCTTGCCGCCGAGCCACCAGGGCTTCAGGGCGCTGCGGTAACGGCCGTAGCCGGCGAACAGTTCGTCGCCGCCCTCGCCAGTCAGCACCACCTTTAGATCATCCAGCGAGGCCGCCAGCTTGAAGGTCGGCAGGGCGGCGTAGTCGGCTACCGGATCGTCGAGGTGCGCCGCCACCTGGGGCAATAGGGTCCAGAAGTCGGCTTCGCGAAATTCGACCTCCACATGCTCGGCGCCCACGGCCCGGGCCACGGCGCGGGCATGGTCGCGTTCGTCGTGGGCCGCCTGGGAATCGGGGAAGCCGATGGTGAAGGCCCGCACCGGGCGGTCGTTGAGCCGGGCCATCATGGTCAGCACGGCGGTGCTGTCGATACCGCCGGACAGGAACATGCCATAGGGCACATCGGCCCGCTGGTGGACCATAACGCTGTCCTCAAGGGCGGCGTCGAGCCGTTGTTCGGCATCGGCTTCGCTCCATGCCTCGGGCCCGCCCTCGGGCAGGGCGGCACGGCGCAGACGCTCGACGATGCGGCCCTTGGTGATTATCAGGGTTTCGCCGGGCAGCACCCGGTTTACGCCCTCGAAGATGGTCTCGCGGCCAGTTGTGAACTGAAGCTGGAAGAAGGCGTTGCGTTGCGCCGTGGCGATGTTTGGTGTCACCACACCGGCGGCGAACAACGCCTGAGGCTCCGACGCAAAGGCGAACCCGTCGGCGGTTTCTGCGTAGTAGAGCGGCTTGATGCCGAACGGATCGCGGGCCAACAGCAGGCGCTCGGAGGCGGGATCGTATAGCGCGATGGCGTACATGCCGCGCATGCCTTCGGCGAAACGCTCGCCATCCCGGCGATAGAGGTGCAGCGGCACTTCGCAATCGGAGTTGGTGGCGAAGTCGGTACCGACCAGGGCGTCGTGCTGCTCGATGTAATCATAGATCTCGGCATTGGCCACCAGGGCGGCGCCGTTGGGTTCGTACAGCGGCTGGCTGCCGGTTTCCAGGTCGATAATGGCCAGGCGGCGCTGGATCATGGTGAAGCCGCCGGCCTTGAAACGCCCCGACCCGTCGGGCCCGCGATGGGCCAACGCCTTATCGAAGGCGTCGAGCATCGCTTCACCCGGCGCCGCGCCGCCAATGCTCATATAACCGGCGATGCCACACATCAGGCGGTGACCTTTGCAAAGAAATCCATGTAGCGCCGCACCACGGCGGCCTCCGTGTAGTTCGCCTGATAGGTGGCTCGCCCTGCCTCGGTCAGGGCCTCGGCCAGGGCGCGGTCGCTGACAATGCACTCTACGGCCGCGGCAATGGCGGGGGCGTCTTCGACCGGCACCAGCAGGCCATCCTTGCCGTCGCTGATCAATTCGGCCGGTCCCGCGTGATCGGTGGCGACCACGGGCACGTCATGGGCACAGGCTTCCAATACGACGTTGCCCAAGGGCTCGAGCCGTGACGGGCAGACAAAGATGTCGGCGGCGGCCAACAGCGCCGCCACGTCGTCCCGCCAGCCGAGGAACCGTATGCGTGAGGCGACCCCCAGCCTCTGTGCCTGGTCCTTGAGCGCCTTGTCCCGGGGGCCGGATCCGGCGATCCACAGCCAGGCGTCGGGCAGCGCCGCCATGGCCTCGATCAGCACGTCGAAGCCTTTGTTGTCGTGGAGGCGACCGAGTGCCAGCAGCAGAGTTGCGGACTCCGGCGTTTCCAGGCTCGCGCGGGAGACCGGCGCGGCGCGCTCCGCGGTGACAAAGTTGGGCAGATAGTGGGCGCGATCGGCGGGCCAGCCCTGGTCGACCAGATAGTCGACGATGCCTCGGGTATTGCCGATCAGATGGTCGCAGCGCTTGTAGTGTTTGAGCTTGTAATAGCCGCCAAGCCGGGCGCAATGAACAAAGTCGCCGCGCGGACAGCTACGGGTTGCCCGGTTCATCCAGCTTAACACTACGTCGGGGCGAAAGCGTTCGATCTCGCGGCGCAGGCCAAGGCCGGAACGAATGTCGAGAGGACCGCCGAAACGAATTTCTTTCACGTCAATGTCGGCCTGTCGCAACGCGCCGCTGCGTTCCTCATGGCGGCGGATCACGGCGCGCTGTTCAAGGCCGGCGTGGGCCAGCGCCACCACCAAGCGGGTGAAAAACGCCTCGGCGCCGCCGTGGGTGGCGCCGGCCATGGCTTGGAGCACGCGCACCATCAATCGGCCTCGTACCGGGCCTTGAGGTGTGACAACAGCGGGTAAAGCCCGGCGAACAGAGCGATCAGTACCCCATAGCCGCCCTCGCGGTATCCCTTACGCAGGGCGTAGCATTTGAAGAAACGCGAGAACAGTCGCCGGACGTTATTGGCCAGCGAACCAATGTCGCCGCTATCGCGCAGGTCGCGGGCGCGCATGGTGGAATAGCGGTCGAGGCGGTGGATCATGTCCGAGATGTCGCGGTCCACGTAATGTTCCATGGGCGTGGTCAGCCAGCGGCGCTCGCCGCTCAACTCGACACCGGGATGAATACGCTGATCGCCCCAACGCTTGGCGCCCCTGGAGAACAGCCGCACCGTCGCCGAGACGCCCCAGGATGCGCCCCAACCATGGCGCACCAGTCGATCGCCGATGTAGTTGTCGTAGGGCAGCAGGAAATAGCCATGGCGGGCATGGGCGATGACCTGACGAATTTCCTCGGCCAGGGCGATGGATACTCGTTCGTCCGCGTCGACCTCGAATATCCACTCGCCCGTACAGGCCTCGATGCCGGTGTTGCGCCGGGGTCCCTCGATCTCCCAGGCGCCTTCGATCAGGTGTTCGGTGTAGCGCGCGGCAACCGCGCGGGAGTCATCGGTGCAGCGGTCGAGCACCACGACAATCTCGTCGGCGAAGGTCAGCCGGTCGAGGCAGGCGACGAGCTGGGCCGCTTCGTTGTGTGCCACTACCAGAACGGAGAGCCGGGGCGCCGTCATGCCGTCGCCCCCTGACATCGGTTCCATAGAGCGATTGCCGCGTCCTCGACCGTATCCACTTGCAAACTCCTCATGAGGGTGCCGGTGGTGCGGTGGTTGTAGTCGGGGGAAAACAGCTCGGCATAAGGCGTCGCCGTACGCGCCACGGCGCAGTGCGGTCCCCAAGGGCCGTAGTTCTCGTCATGGCTGGGGCCGAACAGGCCGAGGGTCGGCGTGGCCATGGCGGCCGCCATGTGCATGAGACTGGAATCGTTGCCCACGAACAGGGCGCAGCGGCCGAGGGCGGCGGCGGCGGTGAGCAAGTGGGTCTTGCCGACCAGGTCAATGCGGCGCTCTTTAGGAATGGCGTCAATCACCGGCTGGGCGATGGCGCGCTCATCGACGGCGCCAAAGACAGCGATGCGGGCGTTAGGCAGAATGCCGCCCGCCGCCGTCAGTCGTTCGGCCACGGCAATGAAATTTCCGGCGGGCCATATCTTGCCGGCCCAGTTGGCGGTCGGCGCCAGGGCCAACACCGGCCCGCCGTCGGGAACAAGCCACGCCGCTTCCGCCGCGTGTTCGTCGGTGAGCCACAGCCGGGGTGATGGCGGCTCAACCAGGTCCATGATCCGGGCCAGGGTGGTCAGACGGTGGTCATGATTGCCATTCTTGCCGCCATGAACCAGGCGGCGGCGGGTCGCCAGCATCCAGGCCATGGCCGAGCCGCGCAGGTCCACCACCAAGTCCCAACGCCGGGTGATGCAGGCCAACCACAATCCTAACCAGTGGCCGCCCCAGGGGCGCTTGGTCATAGGGATGCGGCGCTTCACCTGGGGTATGCCTTCGAACAATGGCACCGCCGCCGGCCCGCAGGCGACGGTAATGGCGGCGTCTGGATGGCGCTCAATTAGATGGGCAAGCAGGCCGGTCGACAGCACGGCGTCACCGATGCGCGTCGCGGTGATGAACAGAATTCTCACGAGAACAGCCCTTCGAATTCGGCTGCCGCGTGATCCCAGTCGCGTCCGCGCTGAAACTCGCGGGCCTCGATACTGCGGCCTTTGAACATCCCTTCCACCGTGAGCAACAACATGGCGCAATTGGCAAAGGCCTCGTCGTCGGGAACCACAAAGCCGCTGACGCTGTTGCGCACGCGTTCGGCCGCCGCCGCCGTGTGCCGGGTTACCGCCGGCAGGCCGACGGCTTGGGACTCAGCCAGTGTCGAACAGTAAATTTCGTTGTCGCGGCCGGGATGGAGATGGGCCCGGGCAAAGCGATAGGCGTTGGCCATGAAAGGGTCGGCCTGGGGTCGCTGGATGATGACGCCGGCACCTTTGAGCGCCATGGCCTTGTCGAACACCCGCTTGATCGTGTCGGGTACCTCGCCGCCGCGCATGCCCCTGTCGAGCACCGCCGAATAGACATAAAGCTCGGCGCCTTCGGTCCGGGGGCGAATGTCCCTGGCCCAAAGGTCGAGGAGCCAGGAAAGGCCGGCCTTGGGATGGCAGGTGACAATGGCTCGGGGCGGCGTAGTGGGGTCCATTTTTTCCGCCTCGCGATAGTAGCGGCCCACCCCGGGCTCGATAACCTTGGCATGGGCTTCCACGGGCGTGGGGCAGCCACGGCGGTGGGTCAGTCCGTAGAACACAATGGGTGAGCTTGCGTGGCGGGCGAGAATTTTCGGGTTGGCGCCTTTGTCGAGTTGTCCGCCGGGGCCGCTCATCCACAGTATTCGCTTGCCTGCCACGACCGGAAAGTCGAGCAATGCCGGATTGCGGTAGGCGATGAGCACGTCGCAGGCGTTTGGCCGTTCCGATTCCCAGGGTTGCCATTGGACACCACCGGTCGTGATCGCGAGGGCGCAGCGATTGATCACCCGAACATGGTGGCCCCGGCGCTGCAAGGCCGCGGGCAGACTGGCGAACGCCTTCTCCGCGCCGCCGAGCGGCTGGCTCGCCGGTGTGTCACCGTCGAAGGGAATCGAATCGTCAACCAGGATGATGTCCATCGGCCGTGGTTATACGCAATCGCCCTTGACCTTGCCAAGCATTGCCATGGCACGTATAGCCTTGTCTTTGTTGGACCGAGGTCCGAAATCTCCGTTGGGAATTGCACTGACATGACGACTAGCCAATATATCCAGCTTGAAGACCGGGGCGTGCTCGCCGTCGGCGGGCCCGAGGCGCGTTCGTTCCTCCAGGCGCTTATATCCAACGACGTGGACAAAATCTCGCCCGATCAGGCGATCTACGCCACGTTGCTGACCGCCCAGGGCAAGTTTCTCCACGATTTCTTTATCGCCGCCCATGGCGACATATTGTTGTTCGATTGCGAAGGCCCGCGCCTCGGCGATCTCCTGCGCCGACTGATGTTCTATCGCCTGCGCGCCGAGGTCATCATTGAGGACTGGAGCGACCGCTTCATGGTCGCGGCGGTGATCGGCGATGGTCGCGCGGCTCTGGGATTGGGCGACAGCGGGGTAAGGTCCTTTGGCGGCGGTGTCGCTTTCACCGATCCTCGCGCCACGGCGCCAGGCGCCCGCGTATTACTGCCGCGCGGCGGCGGCGTGGCGGCCCTGGAGGCGGCGGGACTGGTGGCCGGCGCCACCGCCGACTATGACCGTCTGCGTCTCGATCACGCCTTGCCCGACGGCAGCCGCGACATTGTGGTGGAGAAGGGTTTCCTCATCGAGAACGGTATCGACGATCTCGGCGGTATCGACTTCGAGAAGGGCTGTTATATCGGCCAGGAACTCACCGCCCGCACCAAGTACCGGGGCACGGTCAAGCGCCACCTCTACCGGGTCGATATCGACGGCCCCATGCCTGACCCCGGCAGCGCTATTACCTTTGAAGGCAGGAACGCCGGCGAGATGCGCTCGGCTAGCGATGGCGTCGGTCTCGCCCTGTTGCGCATCGAAGCGGTCGAAGAAGCCAACGGTACGGCGCTGGCCTGTGGTGACGCCCGCCTTACCCCGGTCAAACCGGCCTGGGCAAATTACTGATCTTTTAGGTTAAGCCGCCCTTGGGCTGCTGCTGGGTGACGCAGTGGATGGCGCCGCCTTCTTCGGTCAGGGTCAGGGTCGGGATGCCGATGACCTCGTGGCCGGGGAAGTGCTCGGTGATGATGGCCTTGGCTTCCTGGTCCTCGGGTCGACCGTAGACCGGCATTAGTACAACGCCGTTGGTTACCAGGTAATTGGTGTAGGCGGAGTCGATCAGCTGGCCCGCCGGCAATCCGCCGGTCCATTCCAGTTGGTTCACTGACAGCATTATCGGTTGCGGCAGCGGGCAGGTGACCAGCGGCCGGCCGCGCTCGTCGGCGGCGCGTTCCAGCTCTTCGCGGTGCTGCTTGAGATAGGGAAGGCGCGGGTCGTTATCGTCGTCGCTCCAGCAATAGAGAACCGCGCCCTCGGGTGTGAAGCGGGCGGCGATATCGACATGCCAGTCGGTGCCGTCGCCAAACGCAAGGCAGGCCGCGGGCGGCGCGCCGGAAAGCCAGACGAAGTTGCTGACGCCGAGATGACCCCCAAGCCCCTGTTCTATCTCGGCCTGGCTCATGTCCGGATTGCGGTTGGGGTCGATAATCGAGCTTTTCGTCGCCATGAAGGTGCCGCTGCCATTGACCTCGACGGCGCCACCCTCGGTGGTTAGCGGCGCCTTGAAGCACGGCATGTTGAGCTGCTCGGCAAGCGCCGCGGATATCGCCGCGTCGTCGTGCCGATCCTCGAACTTAGCGCCATAGCCATTGAACCGCCAGTCCGTTATCGCGACCTGTCCCTGGTCATCGACAACGAAAATCGGCCCGTTATCACGCATCCAGACGTCGTTGATTGGTTGGATATGGAGCTCGGTATTGCCGCGCTCGACGCCGTAGTGACGCAGCTGCCCGCCCACATGATCACGCTGGGCTTCATCGCCGACCACGATACGCACGGTGACGTGAGGCTGCATGGCCCGGGTCATGGCGATCCAGATCCACTCGAGCTTGAGCTGATAGCCGGGGTTCCGCCGCATGCTCTCGTCGGGCCATTGCAGCCAGACCGCCTCGTGCGGCTCCCATTCCGCCGGCATGCGGAAGGTCGTGGGGTCGAGATTGGTGTCAGTCATTGGCAGGCTCCCCGGTGTTACCTTAGAACATTCCCAGCTCGAGACGGGCGGCTTCGGACATCATGTCCGGGCGCCATGGCGGCTCCCAGGTGATTTCGACGATGGCGCTCGCGACGCCGGGAATGGCGCGCACCTTTTCCTCGATCTCGATGGGCATGATATCGGCCACCGGGCAGCCCGGCGTGGTCAGGGTCATGGTGATGAGGACCTTGGAGTCGCTGTCCACGGCGACGTCGTAGATCAACCCGAGTTCGTAGATCGACACTGGGATTTCCGGATCGTAGACCGACTGCAGGGCCTCGACGACGAGAGCCTCGAGCGACTGGCTCTCGGCAGCGGGTTCTGACTGATCCATATTCATGGCATTCTATCTTTCCGTCGAAACGTCGGCCTGGCCGTCCATGGCCGCGACCAGGGTGTGCCAGGCGAGGGTGGCGCATTTCACCCGCACCGGGAATTCGCGGACGCCGGCGAACACGGCGAGTTTGTCGAGGTTTGCCGCTTCGGCCTCGGCGTCGTTCTCGGTCATCAGCCGGTGGAAGCGCTCGAACAGGTCGCGGACGTCGGCCTCGGTCTTGCCCTTGACCGCTTCGGTCATCAGCGATGCCGAGGCCACCGAGATGGCGCAGCCCTGGCCTTCGAAAGCGGCATCGATCACCACGCCGTCCTCGAAGGTCAGGAAGATCGACAGCCGGTCGCCGCACAGGGGATTGTTACCCAGAGCCACCCGATTGGTTTCGGGCGGGTGACCGAAGTTTCGTGGCGCCTTCGAATGATCGAGGATGACTTCCTGGTAGAGTTCGCGCAGATCACCAAACATCAGTCGAATATCTCAATTGCCTGACCGACCGCCGCGACCAATCGGTCGGCGTCGTCAGTGGTGTTGTAGACGCCGAACGAGGCCCGCACGGTAGCGGCCAGGCCGAAGCGCTCCATCACCGGCTGGGCGCAGTGATGGCCGGCCCGCACGGCGACGCCCTGGCTGTCGAGGATGGTGCCGAGATCGTGAGGATGGATACCTTCGACGGTGAACGACAGGATTGCCGCCTTGTGAGCGGCGGTGCCGACCAGGCGCACACTGTTGTATTCGGTGATGCGCTTGGTGGCGTAGTCGAGGACTGTTTGCTCGTGGGCGGCGATGGCGTCGAGGCCGAGGCCGTTGACGTAATCGATGGCCGCGCCGAGGCCGACGGCGCCGGCGATGCTCGGCGTGCCGGCTTCGAACTTGTGGGGGATGACATTGAATTCGGTCTCGTCGAATGTCACCGACAGGATCATCTCGCCGCCGCCCTGATAGGCCGGCATGGCCTCGAGCAGTGCCGCTTTGCCGTAGAGCACGCCGATGCCCGAAGGACCGTACAGCTTGTGGCCCGAGAAGACGTAGAAATCGCAGTCGAGATCCTGGACGTCGACCGCCATGTGGACCACCGCCTGGCAGCCGTCGACCAGCACCACGGCGCCGTGGGCATGGGCAAGAGCCGCTACTTCCTTGATCGGCACGATAGTGCCGAGGGCATTGGAGCCATGGGTGATGGCAACCAGCTTGGTGCGCGGGTTGAGCAACTTCTCGAACTCGTCGAGCAGGAAGTTGCCGTCGTCGTCGATCGGCGCGATGCGCAGCACCAGGCACTTTTCGTCGCGCAGCATCTGCCACGGCACGATGTTGGAGTGGTGCTCCATGTGGGACAGGATGATTTCGTCGCCGGCCGCCAGGTTGGTCCGGCCATAGGTTGCGGCGACCAGGTTGATCGCCTCGGTGCCGCCACGAACGAAGACTATCTCCCGTGACTCGGCGGCGTTGAGGTGGCGTTGCACGGTATCTCGGGCGGCTTCGAAGGTTGCCGTGGTGCGCTGGCTGAGATCGTAGACGCCGCGGTGGATATTGGCGTATTCGGTCTCGTAACAGGCGCGTACCGCATCGATTACCGCCGTCGGCTTCTGGGCGCTGGCGGCGCTGTCGAGGAAGCTCAGGGGATGGCCGTTACTTGACTGCGCGAGAATGGGAAAGTCAGCCCGTACCTTGGTTACGTCGTAACTCATAGCACTTCTCCGGCGGCAAGCCATTGGGCGACGGTCTGACGTAAATGATCGCGAATGAGTTCGATGGACACGGTGTCGATGATCTCGCCGACGAAGGCCTCGACCAGCATCTGTCTGGCCTCATGGTCGTCGATGCCCCGGGCCCGCATATAGAACAGCGCGTCGTCGTCGATCTCGCCGACCGTGGCGCCGTGGCTGCATTTCACGTCATCGGCGTAGATTTCCAGCTCGGGCTTGGTGTCGGCCTGAGCGGCCTCCGATAACAGTAGGTTCCGGTTGAGCTGATGGGCGTCGGTTTTCTGAGCGTCGGGGCGGACTACGATCTTGCCCTGGAAGACGCCGTGGGCGTTGCCGTCGAGTACGCCCTTGTAATGTTCGTTGCTGTAGCTGCCGGGCTCGGCGTGATCGACAACGGTGGTGTTGTCCAGGTGTTGCT
The DNA here is from genome assembly GCA_964645285.1 of uncultured Alphaproteobacteria bacterium. Taxonomy (GTDB): domain Bacteria; phylum Pseudomonadota; class Alphaproteobacteria; order JAAXGF01; family JAAXGF01; genus JAYZAP01. The sequence continues at coordinate 2,066 of CAZYDR010000030.1, read as the reverse complement.
TGCCTCGCCCGAGATAGGCGCCGCCCAGGCGGCAGTCGATGTTCGAGCCGTCCAGGGTGGCGGTAATTTCGTTTCGCGCGAGCCGCGCCCCGATCTGGGCGACGAAGCTGTGGTAGGCGACGCCGTCGGCGAACCGCGCCCGGGTGGCGGCGAGATGGAAGGCTGTCGTTGCTTCACTCTGAAGCTTGATGTGGCGCAGGTTGGCGTCTTTGCCGGCGACGATATCGGTCACCGCGTTGGTCCAGTAGGCCCCGGGATTGGCCGCCCTATAGCTTTCGATCACCGTGGCGTTGCTGGCGGTCCCGGCGATGATCAGGTTGCGTGTATGAATCGACGCCGGTCCCTCATCAGGGGCGGCGAGGTACAGCAGATGCACCGGGTGTTCCACGGTGACGCCGTCGTCGATAGTCAGCACCGCGCCGTCGGTCATGAAGGCGGTGTTGAGGGCGATCGGGCTGTCGCCGTCGATGTCGTCCGGGAAATAGCTTTGGACCGCATCCGGATCGTCTTCGAGCAGTTGAGCGAGATTCGTCAGGCGCACACCCTGGGGCAGGGCGCTTGTGTCCGACAGATCGGCGCGCAGGCGGCCGTTGACGAAGACCAGGCGGTGGCAGTCGAGATCGGCGGGAAGATATGGCGCCAGATCGCCGACGGCGATGCCGTTCTCGCGGGCCGGCGCCGGGGCGTAGAGGTCGCGGTCGAGGGCGCGGAGATTGGTGAACTTCCAGACTTCGTCGCGGATGGTCGGCAGGCCGGCTTCGGTGAATTGTTCGATGGCCCGCGCCCGCAGGGTGTCGAGCCAGGGCAATCCCTGTCCCGGCAGGCTGTCGCGAGCCTCGGCGAAGGCGCCGCTGTAATCGAATTTGCTCATCAGGCAGCGGCGTGGTTGCCGGTGAGCGGCGCATAGCCGGTATCTTCGACCTCGAGCGCCAACTCCGCGCCGCCCGACTTGACGATGCGGCCGGCCGCCAGCACATGGACTTGATCGGGCTGCACATAGCCGAGCAGGCGGTGGTAGTGGGTGATCATGAGGATGCCGCGCTCCGGTCCACGCAGGCGATTGACGCCGTCGGCGACGACGCGCAGGGCATCCACGTCGAGGCCGGAATCGGTCTCGTCGAGCACCGCCAGGCTGGGCTCCAGCATGGCCATCTGCAGCACCTCGTTGCGTTTCTTTTCGCCGCCGGAAAAGCCGACGTTGAGGGCGCGCTGCAACAGGCTGTCGCCCATTTTCAGCAAGGCCGCCTTCTCGCGTACCAGCTTGAGGAAGTCGATGGCGTCGAGTTCCGGCTCGCCACGGTGGCGACGGATAGCGTTGGTCGCCGATTTGAGGAAATTCATGCCGGCGACGCCGGGAATCTCCACCGGATATTGGAAGCCGAGGAAAATGCCCTCGCAGGCGCGCTCCTCGGCGGCCAGCTCAAGCAGGTCGCGACCCTGGTAGAGCACCTGGCCTTCGGTGACCTCATAGCCGTCGCGGCCGGCCAGCACATAGGCCAGGGTGCTCTTGCCCGAGCCGTTGGGGCCCATGATGGCGTGAACCTCGCCGGCCTTTACGGTGAGGTCGATACCGCGGAGGATTTCCTTGCCATCGACGGTGGCGTGCAAGTTAGTGATCTCAAGCATGAATATGTCCCGTTAACCGACGCTGCCTTCGAGACTGATACCCACCAACTTCTGGGCCTCGACGGCGAATTCCATGGGCAGCTTCTGCATGACCTGCTTGCAGAAGCCGTTGACGATCATCGATACGGCGTCTTCGGCGTTGAGCCCGCGCTGTTGGCAGTAGAACAACTGGTCGTCGCTGATCTTCGATGTGGTGGCTTCGTGCTCGACATGAGACGAGCTGTTCTTGACCTCGATGTAGGGCACCGTGTGGGCGCCACATTTGTCGCCGATAAGCAGCGAATCGCATTGGGTGTAGTTGTGCGCGCCGGTGGCGCCCTTGGTGGCGCGAACCAGGCCGCGATAGGTGCTTTGGGCGTGGCCGGCGGAAATGCCCTTGGCTATGATGGTCGAGCGGGTGTTCTTGCCGACATGGATCATCTTGGTGCCGGTGTCGGCCT